>CAJUDX010000001.1:0-46596 GCA_910584785.1 uncultured Lachnospiraceae bacterium
ATTTATGACTGGGATATGGAAGTGAACACGACCGATCCGGGCTTTTATAAGTGGACGCAGTGGATTTTTGTGCAGATGTTTAAGAAGGGGCTGGCTTATGAGAAGGAGTTTCCGATTAACTGGTGTCCTTCCTGTAAGACGGGGCTTGCGAATGAAGAGGTTGTGGACGGGTGCTGTGAGCGCTGCGGCACGGCGGTGACGAAGAAGAACCTGCGCCAGTGGATGTTAAAGATTACGGCTTATGCGGAGAGGCTCTTAAATGATCTGGATAAGCTGGACTGGCCGGAGAAGGTTAAGAAGATGCAGACGGACTGGATTGGCAAGTCCTACGGTGCCGAAGTGGAGTTCCCGATTGACGGAAGGGACGAGAAGATTACGGTTTATACGACCAGACCGGATACATTGCACGGGGCGACGTTTATGGTGCTTGCACCGGAACATGAACTGGCGAAGAGCCTGGCGACGGAGGAAACCAGGGAAGCGGTGGAAGCCTATATTTTTGAGTCCTCCATGCGCTCGAATGTGGATCGGATGCAGGCGAAGGAAAAAACGGGCGTGTTTACTGGAAGCTATGCCATTAATCCGTTAAACGGGGCAAAGACGCCGATCTGGCTTTCGGATTATGTACTGGCGGATTACGGAACCGGTGCGATTATGTGTGTTCCGGCGCACGATACCAGGGACTTTGAGTTTGCCACGAAGTTTAATATTCCGATTATCCAGGTGATTGCCAAGGACGGAAAAGAGATTGAGAACATGACCGAGGCTTATACGGAGGCCAGCGGGACGATGATTAATTCCGGCGAGTGGAACGGGATGGAGTCGGCGGTGCTGAAAAAAGAAGCGCCGATGATGATTGAAAAGATGGGTATTGGCAAAAAGACGGTGAACTATAAGCTGCGTGACTGGGTATTTTCACGGCAGCGCTACTGGGGCGAGCCGATCCCGATTATCCATTGCCCCAAATGCGGCTGTGTTCCGGTTCCCGAAGAAGAACTTCCGCTGACCCTTCCCGATGTGGAGAGCTATCAGCCGACGGGTACAGGTGAGTCCCCATTGGCAGCGATTGACGAGTGGGTGAACTGTACCTGCCCGGTCTGCGGTGCGCCGTCGAAGCGGGAAACCAATACCATGCCGCAGTGGGCAGGATCTTCCTGGTATTTCCTGCGCTATGTGGACAGCAAAAACGATGAGGTTCTGGTTTCACGGGAAAAGGCAGACAAGTATCTTCCGGTAGATATGTATATCGGCGGTGTGGAACATGCGGTGCTTCACCTTTTGTATTCCCGCTTCTATACAAAGTTCCTCTGCGATATTGGCGCGATTGACTTTGACGAGCCGTTTAAAAAGCTGTTTAATCAGGGCATGATTACCGGAAAGAACGGTATTAAGATGAGCAAGTCCAAGGGCAATGTGGTTTCGCCGGACGATCTGGTGAGGGATTACGGGTGCGATTCCCTGCGGCTTTATGAACTGTTTGTAGGCCCGCCGGAACTGGATGCCGAGTGGGATGACCGGGGGATTGAAGGCGTTTCGCGTTTCTTAAACCGGTTCTGGAAGCTGGTGACGGACAGCAAAGATAAAGAGATTCCGGCGACGAAGGAGATGGTAAAGATCCGCCATAAATTGGTGTTTGATATTGAGCAGAGGTTTAACCAGTTCAGCTTAAACACCGTAATTTCCGGCTTTATGGAGTATAATAACAAGCTGATGGAGATTGCGAAGAAAGAGGGCGGCATCGATAAGGAAACATTAAAGACCTTTGTTGTCCTTCTTGCACCATTTGCGCCGCACATCGGCGAGGAACTCTGGGAGCAGCTTGGCGGGACGGACAGCGTATTCCATGCGGCCTGGCCGGAGTGCGACGAGGAAGCGATGAAGGATGACGAGATTGAGATTGCCGTGCAGGTGAACGGAAAGACAAAGGCGGTTGTCAGCCTTCCTGCGGATGTTTCTAAAGAAGCTGCGATTGCCGCGGGAAAAGAAGCCGTAGCCGATAAGCTTACCGGGACAATCGTTAAAGAAATCTATGTGCCAGGAAGAATTATTAATATCGTGCAGAAAGGGTAAGAAGTGTTATTGTGAACTTGTAAACCGTAACGAAGAAGTCCCTGGCGGCGGAAAAGCCGTTGAAGAAAAGCGCCTTTTTTCATGAGGAAAAGGCGCTTTTGTACAGTTTTTTTAAGGTTGTCTTTATTTGCTGCTTTTAACCGGCAAGAGCATGTTATCCATTAGTCTACCGAATAATTCAGCTTCACCGTGATCGATGCTGTTTTATACCGGGAACTGGTGTTGAAGGTTCCGCCGGAGCTGTAGCCCTCGTTTGCCGAATTGCGGGCGGTGATCTGGAATACGCCCAGGTTTGCAGTGAGAAGGTTTCCTAGGTTTGCGCCGCTGCCCTCTGCCATAATGTCGATTCGCTCCTTGGCGTTGGCGGTGGCTTTTTCGATAAGTTCAAGCTTCATCTCATCCAACCTGGTATAGTAGTATTCCGGGTGCTCGGATTCAAATTCTACTCCGGATTCAATCAGCTGGGTAATATCGCGGGAAATGCTTTCGACCTTGTCCACATCGGAGGAGGATACGGTAAGGCTCTGGGTGAGATCGTAGCCGTTTTCTTCATCGCCGATGTAATTTCCCTCTTCGTCGTAGCGGGAGGTGTAGCTTTGGGAAATGCTGACCGAGGAAAATGCCATCTCGTCGGCAGCGACCCCATTATCTTCTAAGTATTTTTGTACCAGCTGGGCGTCATTTTTAATGCTGCTGTAAGCGTCTTTTGGTGTTTCGCCGTGGACACAAAAGCTTCCCCGCCATACAATTAAGTCCGAGGCAAAGTCACAGCTTGCAGAACCCGTGGCGGAAAGGCCATTGCCGCCTCCGGCCTTGCGAAAGCCAAGGATGGCATTCATCAGCATGGAGGTGCAGATGATGGCGGCACCCCCCAGGATGAGTGCGGTGAGAACCGGGCAGATCTGCGGTAAAATTCCGCGGCTCTGTGCGGTTTTGGTGTTTTGAGTAATTGGTATGTTTTCTTTTTCTTCCATGGTATGCCCTCCTGTTTTGTTTTTTGTGGTTGTGGTTTTAGTGATTTTAGTATTTTGTGTTTTTCTTTCAAGGATTTCTGGAATTTCAAGTACTTCTAGAATTGATTGTAAAATTATTTTTTGATGAAGTCAACGGACGATTTTATTAAGGTTTTTTATTGCATACATTGTAATAAATTGACAAACCCTTATTTACATTGTCCGGCAAAAATGATATAAGAAATGGTAGGAAATAAAGATGTACGAATGTCCGTCAGGATAGGGGGATGGCGATGCAGAAGATATTGGTGGTGGATGATTCACCGATGAACCGTGAATTGCTGGATGAGATATTAAAGGACGATTACCAGGTAGTGACCGCAGAGGACGGGATGTGTGCGCTGTGGCTTATGGAACAGGAGATAGAGGAGATTGCTGCGGTTATCTCGGATTTGGTGATGCCAAGGATGGACGGTTATGCCCTGGTTGAGGAAATGAGGTGCAGGGGATGGCTTGGCAAGGTTCCGGTGCTGATTATCAGCAGTGAGAATGCGGTTGAGGCAGAAAACCACTGCTTTGAACTGGGGGTGACAGATTTTATCCACAAGCCTTTTGTCGGTTCTGTCGTGAAGAATCGGGTAAAGAATACGATTGAGCTGTTTGTCTGCAAAAATGCGCTGGAGCAGAAGGTTAAGGAACAGGCAGTAACCTTAGAGGAGCAGAGGCAGATTATCCGCAGGCAGACGGAAAAGCTGAAGGAGATGAAGTCGTTTAACCGCCTGATGATGGAGTTTCGTTCCGTAATTATGGAGGTGGAAACAAGGCTTAAGGTGCTGAATGCGGAGTTTTCCGAGGCGTATAACCGAAATCCTTTTGAAGCGATTAAAAGCCGTTTAAAATCCCCGGAAAGTATTTATGAAAAACTGGAGCGCAGGGGATTTCCGGTGACGGTGGAAAGTATCCGGGAGAATCTAACGGATGTAGCCGGACTGCGGGTTATCTGTTCGTTTCCCGATGATATCTACCGTTTGGCGGATCTTTTGATTCAGCAGGATGATATTCTTTTAAAAAGCAGAAAGGATTACATTAAGAATCCAAAGACCAACGGTTACCGCAGCCTTCATTTAATCTTAAGTGTGCCGATTTACCTGCCGGGTGGAAAGAAATATATGAATGTCGAAGTGCAGTTCCGCACGATTGCCATGGATTTCTGGGCGAGCCTGGAACACAAGCTGAAGTATAAAAAGAAAGTGGCGGATACCGGGGAAATTGAAGAACAATTAAAGAAATGCGCGGATTCCATCGAAGATCTTGATTACCAGATGCAGAAGATTCGGGATAAGATTGAGCACGGACAGGATAGCTTATAGGGATGGGATAATGAAAAAATAAAAGGTGAAAAAGAAACAAACGGGTAAAATCTGGCAATACTAATCATGAGGTGAAGATCATGATAAAGAAAAAACCAGAACATATTGGGATTATCCCGGATGGGAACCGGCGCTGGGCAGGGAATCAGGGGATGGAAAAGCAGGAGGGCTATCATTATGGGCTGGACCCCGGAATGCGGCTTTTGCAGCTGGCAAAGCAGGCAGGAATTAAGGAAATCACCTATTATGGCTATACGGTGGATAACTGCAAACGGCCGCGGGAGCAGTTTGCCGCCTTTCAGCGTGCCTGTGTAAAGGCTGTGGATATGCTGGCTTTGGAAGGGGCAGATCTTTTGGTGATTGGCGATACAGCATCGAAGTGTTTTCCCAAAGAGCTCCTCCCTTACTGCGAGAGAACCCCGATCTGCGGCGGAGGAATCAAGGTGAATTTCCTGGTCAATTATGGGTGGAAATGGGATTTATCCCATATGCAGCAGGACGGACATCCCTATTCTAAGGAGATCTCCCGGATGGATTTAATTATCCGCTGGGGCGGGATGTGCAGGCTTTCCGGGTTCCTGCCGCTGCAGTCGGTTTATGCCGATATTTATGTAGAACCCCATTTATGGCCTGACTTTTCGGACGAGGATTTTTTCCGGGCGCTGGAGTGGTATAAGCAGCAGGATGTTACTCTGGGGGGTTAGCGTGTGTTTATAAATGCCTTTCCGGTGCTGTCTGGTGCGGTGTTTTTTTGCATCCGTCCTGACGGGTTGAGAAAGACCGAGGCATAGAATACTTCGTTTTCGCATTGAAAATCAGCGATTCCGTGGTACTGCGCGGCGATGTTTCGGATAGAGAGTGTTCCCAGGCCGGGGCCTTCGTGTTTGGTCGAGGGAATGATCGGGTCGTTTTGCCGGAAGGTACTCAGGCAGGAATTGTCCACAATAATCGAAACGGCGCAATCTCCGGCGATTTGTGCGCGAACCCGGATAAAGGGGGTTTTGCCGGAGTACTGGCGGCAGGAATCCACGGCATTTTCCAGAAGATTTCCAAATAAAATGCAGATGTCCGGTTCCTCAATCGCCAGCTTTTCCGGCAGCTTAATCTGGGTGTCAAACTGGATTTTCTCGTCCGCTGCTTTTTCCGCGTAGTAGCGGATAACCGTGTCAATCGCATAGTTGCTGCAATAGACCTTTCCTGTATTTAAGGGAAGGCTTTTTCCATATTTGTCGATATAATCTCTAAGCGTTTCATTATCGCCCTTATCTAAATAGGCTTGAATCAGGTTCAGGTGCTGGCGCAGATCGTGGCGTGCGCGGCGGGTTTCCTCGATTTGCTTTTGCAGCTGAATGTATTGAAGGTGCTGCATGGAGATAAATTTTTCCTGGTTTCTGGCCCGTTCCTGGGCTTCGCCCTGGAGTCTTAGGGATTCTAACGAGTCAATAAAAAGATAGTAAATGGTGATAAAAATAATCAGCAGGGCCATCCTGGCGATAAGGAAGGTCAGGCCGCTGGTGCTGATCATATTAAAATTCCAGGTTAATAAGAGGACAATAAAGGTGGTAAGCGCGGGGAGCAGCCACACCATGGACCATAGCCTGGGGGCATAGCTTTTCAGTACCCGTTCTTTGGTGATATTTAAAAAATACAGCATAAAGGGTGCGGATAAAAGGCAGGGAAACAGGCGGAGCATGGTGTGCAGGGGCGAACCCAGCCAAACATAGGGCGTCTGCGGGTTATAAAAAAACTGAATGGCTAAAAAAACGGAAATTCCCCGTATAATCATCATATAATCCAACACCATGATATAGATAAAGAGCAGTTTGGGAAGTTCCGTGCGGATGCAGGAAAAGTAAATAATCATGGAAGTGACGGCAAAGAAGATGTCAATATTGCGCACGTCCTGCCCCGCCTGGTAGAGGTAGCAGCAGACGAAAAACTGCGCACAGAGGTTGCTTCCTGCAAGAAGGAAAACCATCCATGACGGAAAGCGGAAATTATCCCGGAAAGGGTAGTAGGCGAGCAGGTGAACCGGCGAAAGCTCCAGAATATAACAAAATGAAGCAAGTAAAGCTTCCGGTGTAAACATAAATTCCTTCATTCTGTACACGTTTCTGTCAGAACCCCGATTTTTTTAAGGTTAAGTCAAAGGAAATTCGCAGTGCCCGATAAAGCGAAAGACTTCCCTGCTACGTGAAAATAAAAATCTGCCGGATTACGTATTTCGTGTACGCTTAAACAGATAATTGGCATAGGCCATCTGCATTTCTTTATATTTGGAACGGCTGATGGGGATTCTGTATCCATTGGTCAGGACAAAATCTTTGGTTTCTAGGGAACGCACATAATCCAGATTGACGATGTATCCCCGACAGCAATTCTGGAAGCGAAATCCCTGATGAAAATCCCCGTATTCTCCCATGGGGCTTAGCAGGGAAAGGAAGGCTTCCAGCGTCATATAAGGTTTAATCACGTCGCTGTTTTCTGCCGTGTAAATTTCCAGAAAATGTCCGATAGAACGAACATAGAAAATATCATCCACCAGCAAATGCCGCACCGTGCGGCTTTCTTTGATTTCAATGAAATGCTGGAATTTCCTGCTGTCAATAAGGCGATTCATCGTGGAAAACAGGCGTTCTTTTTCCACGGGTTTTAAGATATAGTCAACGGCCTGGACACTGTAGCCTTCCAGCGCATAGCTCTCTTCTACGGTAATAAAAATAATGGGAACAAAATGGTCCTGAGCGCGTACACGGTGGGCAATATCCATACCGGAAATCCCCCCCAGCTGATTATCCAGAAAAAGAATATCATACCGTCCGGGCCAAAAGCCGGAAAGAAACTGTTCTCCGCTGGTAAAAAGAGAAATTTCATGGATAATATGGCGCGGTTCTAAGTAAGTGCAGAGAAGGTTCTTTAAGGACTGTAAATCTGTTTCCAGATCATCGACAATAGCTAAATGCATAAAGCTGGCTCCTTTCCTTTTCATTATAGCAAAATCCATCCTTTCTTGTAAAACCATTCGTGCGAAAAAAGTTCCGTTGGTGCTATTTTGTTGAAATAAAAAGATAAGAAATGGTATGATAAGTTGCAAGTGTATTCTTGAAAAAAGCCGGGGGGATAAGAGGATGAAAAAGATAACCGTAGCGGCCTTCATTGACAGGCTGCAGCAGGTTTTGGCACAGATAGCAGGTTTTTTGGAGCAGGAAGGATGCCCGGAAAATGAACGGCGTCTGATAGAAATATCCGCAGAAGAGCTTTTTACGAATATTGTATCCTATGCTTATGGCAAGTATCCCGGGATAAGCAGGGAAAACGGACAGGTGCAGGTGGAATACGGCGTGAATCTTCTGCCGGAAGGGGAAAAGCAGGCAGATATCTGCTTTATAGATCAGGGAAAGCCGTTTAATCCGTTTGCCAGAGAAGATCCGGATCTTACCCTTTCCTTAGAAGAGCGTCCGGTCGGCGGACTTGGAATCTATATGGTGAAGCAGTTTATGGATCAGGCAGAATACCGCTATGAAAAGGGCTTTAATGTAACGACGATAAGTAAGAGATTCCGCCCGGAGGGGGAGAGGAAATCGGGATGAAAACATTTTTCGATACAGAATTTCTGGAAAGCCAGGTTTTCGGGGAAGGTGAAGCCGAATACGAAGAGGAAAACCGCATAACAGACGGTGACAGGTCAGATCCTGATGCAGAGGAAGAGGAAATTGAGGAAGCCGAAGAGGTCGAGGAAGCCGAGGAAATTCCCGTGGAACTGACGCTTAACTTGGAGGATGGGAGAACGCTTTGCTGCCGGGTTTCGGGTGTTTTTATGGAGCAGGAAAAAGAATACATCGCACTGGAAGCCGACGGAAACGAAGATGAGGGAATGATTTTTTTGATGGGGCTGTCCCAGGGAGAAGAGGATGAACTAAGGCTCAGACCTTTGGAGGATGAAGAAGAGCGGGAAGCAGCCTTTTCGGCCTTTTTCCGTATGGTGGAAGAAGAGGATTATGCCGCACAGGCGGAGATTTATGCAGGGCAGGAGGGCACAGAAGCGGCTGAACCGGACGCAGGACAGGAAAGCGCACAAGCGGCTGAGCCGGACGCAGGACAGGGAAGCCCGCAAGCTATGGCGGCAGCAGAAAATAAAGCAGATGCAGAAAGTGAGAATAAAGATGACAGAGATTAAAACAGAAAAAAAGATAGATGCAGCGACAGCGCCCAAGCTGGATGCCAGGTTAAAGGAACTTCTGGCCGGAGGGGAGAATGCATTGGTTGTCGATATGGAGGATACCACCTATATCTCTTCCGTGGGTCTGCGTGCCTTTGTTTCGGCCCAGAAGAAGCTGAATAAGAGCGGCGGAACGATGGTGCTCACCCATGTAAAGCCCTGTATCCTGGAAATTTTTGAAGTGACCGGGTTTGCGGGTGTGCTTACGATTGAGAGTGATGATTAGTACTACATAGTATTAATTCCAGTGAAGCTGTACCGGAGCATGACAAAAGAGGGTGTAAAGATGAGAGAACTAACCGTGGAACAAAAGATATGGAAGGGCTTGGGGGTGTTCTGGTATTCCGTAAGACCCCTTCTTTTTTATCTGTGTTTTCCGGCACTTTTGATGTCCTTTGGTATGCTGCTGTTTGGCGGGCGTAAGGCAGAGGAGGTTTTGGCGGGCAGCCGTAATTTTTACCACGCCCTGGGGATTGTGCTGACGCTTTTTATCCTTCACCGCCGCAGTAAGAAAAGGGGAAGCTCCATCCTGAAAGATTCGGTGATTGACCGGGAGAATCTGGCATGGAAAAGGGTTTTTCTGCTGTTTGGCGCAGGCTTTGGCGGTTCCGTTGTTTTTTCGGCGCTGCTTACGGTATTTCCTTTTCCGTCCGGCTGGATGGAAGCCTATCACCGTTCGTCCGGCCAGGTGCTTTTGGGGACGGATCAGATGGTTGCCATGCTGTCGGCGGTTGTCCTTGCCCCGGCGGCGGAGGAAATTATTTTCCGCGGCTATATGCTGGGAAGGCTTCTTACCTGGTTTAACAGCCGCCATGCCGTGCTGATCTCTTCCCTGGTTTTTGCCCTGTGCCATGTGTCTTTGCTGTGGATGGCGTATGCCTTTTTTCTGGGGCTGATGCTGGGATGGATTTCTGTCCGGGAGGACAATACCCTGTATTCCATTGCCCTGCACATGGGATTTAATGCAAGTATTCTTCCCATCCGACTGGTGAATGAAAACGCAGGGATGAAAGCCGTTTGGTTTGGAAGTCATGTCCGCATTGCCCTTTTGGGAGTTCTTTTTGGACTTTTGGCCTGGTGGGCGTTTCGGGCATATTTAAGGGAGGAAGTAGGATGATGAAAAAAATAGCCGCAGGGCTTTTGGGATTTTTGCTGAGTACCTTGCTCTTGGGATTTGGGGGAAGTATTCTGCTGTTTCGGTTTCTGCCCGCATCGCTGGGGATGTATGAAGGGGAGATTGTGGATTACAGCCTTTTATTTTACGGGAAAACCTATCTTTTGGGTGCAGCCGTTACGGTTCTTTTGGTTTTAATTTATCTGCTGTTTGCCCGTCCTTCGGCTGCCCGCGCAAAAAAGCTGATGAAGTCCAAGGCGGAAAATTTTGAAAGCAATCTGGAAAATTCCCGGTTTATGACGGAAAAGGAAAGGGATTTTAATTTCGATCCCTACCAGTTTACGAAACTGTCCGAATCAAAAAAGGACGGTATTCCCGTGTATGCCAACTTTAATAAAAAGCGAAAAGAACTGGATGTAAACCTTGCCTCGCCCATGCACGGACTGATTATCGGTGCGACGGGAAGCGGCAAGACAACCACCTTTATCAACCCGATGATTCAAATCCTTGCCCGTTCCGGTGCGGGTTCTTCCATGATCTGCACCGATCCCAAGGGGGAGCTTTTTCAGCTGCACAGCGGATTATTAAAGGAACGGGGCTATAAGGTTATGGTTTTGGATCTGCGCGATCCCTACAGCTCCTTCCGCTGGAATCCGCTCACGGATTTATATGAACGGTATCAGCAGTATCTTTCCACCGGGGAGGAAATCTATATCCGCACGGATTCGGCAGCGGAAAGCGGCCTGGAATTGCTTAACCCTGTGGAAAATTACGGTGAGGAGTGGTACGAGTACGAGGGAAAGGCTTATGCCGTGCGCCGCGAACTTCTGGCAAAGATAAAAATCGCAAGGCAGAAGATTTTTGACGAGGTGTATGAGGATTTAAACGACTTAATCAGCGTTATCTGCCCGGTGGAATCCCAGGACGACCCGGTGTGGGAGAAGGGTGCACGTTCCCTGATTATGGCGGTGTGTCTGGCGATGATGGAGGACAGCGAATTTCCTGAACTGGAGATGACGAAGGAGAGGTTTTGCTTTTATAACATCAATAAAGCCATCGGCAATTCAGATAATGACTACGAAGCCCTGCGGAATTTCTTTAAGGGTAGATCGCCCGTATCGAAGGCGGTGGGCCTGTCCAAGCAGGTATTGTCGGCGGCGGAAAGCACGATGGCAAGCTATATGTCCATCGCTTTTGATAAGCTTTCCATGTTTAACGACGAGGGGCTTTGCTCCCTGACCTCGGCGACCGATATCGACCCGGTGCAGTTTGCCATGGAGCCGACCGCGCTTTTTCTGAAGATACCGGACGAGAAGGATACCCGGCACGCACTGGCGGCGGTGTTCATTCTTTGTATCTATAAGGCGCTGATTAAGGTGGCATCCTCCCGCGAGGACTTAAGCCTTCCGCGGAATGTTTATTTTATCCTAGATGAGTTTGGAAATATGCCCAAGATCGATAAGTTTGACAAGATGATCACCGTGGGACGCTCAAGAAAAATCTGGTTTAATATGGTGGTGCAGTCCTATGCCCAGTTAGATAATGTCTATGGGGATAAGGTGTCGAACATTATCAAGAGCAATTGCGGGATGAAGATGTTTATTGGCTCGAATGATATCGAAACCTGCGAGGAGTTTTCCAAACTCTGCGGCAATATGACGGTTTCCACGTCAAGCATTTCCTCCTCGACGGGCGATAAGCAGGGAAATATCAATGTTTCCAGCCAGCTCCAGACCCGGCCGCTGATTTATCCTTCTGAACTGCAGAAGCTGAATAATAAGACGGACACGGGCAATGCCATTATCGTTACCTTCGGCAATTATCCGCTGAAAACCAAATTTACGCCAAGCTACCGCTGTCCGCTGTACCAGATGGGGACGATGGATTTATCTGAGGTGCGGATGAACGCCTTCTTCGGCGATGAGATTTATTATGATCTGGAAGAGCGAAATTATATTATCGCTTCGATGGAGGAAGCGGAGTCCGGGGCACAGGAAGAGGAAGAGCCGGGGGTATATGGGCAGGAAACCGGAGATAACGAAGTACAGGAAGAAGAAATGATGGAACAGGAACTACAGGAGGAGGGCGCATGAAAAGAAGAAGGAAGGGCATAACTCCTCTGAAGAGCATTAGGGGCTGGATAAAAGTATCCGTTCTGGCGGCGGTTCTGACGATGCAGACAGCCCTTGGGGGAATGGTAAGCCATGCGGTGGTATATGTCTATGAGGACGACGAGGAGGAGGACGACCGGCTTCCATTTGGTCGAAGCAGTACGTCGGGCAGCAGTACAGGAAGCACCAGTACAGGCCGAAGTACAAGGAATGTGGAGATTGGGCTAAACGGAGGGGCAGACGGCTGGGATGAGATAGAAACCAACAGTGTTATCCTGGATGAGCCTTTAGTGAACCAGGTTACGCTGAAGGAGCAGTATAACGAGGATTACCGGGTGTATGAGGAATCCATGGCGGATGTGTTTTTCTTCTATTCTAATGTGGGCAACGGCGGGATCACCCATGAGAGCGTTTTTTTGGATATTCCGCAGAATTTAAGCTATACCATTGAAATGAACGGTGTCCCCTGGGATTACATACCCGGTCAGCCAATCAGCGATTATGGAACCTATGTGGTTCGGCTGACAGGAATTGAGGATGAAAATGTACCGCTTTACGAGCAGAAGGAATATCAGGCTGTGTTCCGTTTCCGCATTCAGCAAAAGCCGCCCAAGGAAACGGAGGAAAGCCGGGAGGTGGCTGTGGAAGCCGGGGCACCTGCGGGGATGGAATGGCAGTCCTATACCTATGACGGAAGGCCGTTAGAGGAGGAATCCGAAGAAGGGCAGGATGTTTTCCGGGTTAGCGGGGCAGCAAATGGTCAGAGTGAAGAAGTGAAAGAGGAATCGGGGGAGAGTTTAGAAGATAATATGGCAGCTTCCGGCAGCCGGGAAGGTCTGGAAGAAAACGAAGAAGGCTTGGCAGGAAATGAAGAAGGTCTGGCAGGAAATGAAGAGAGCCTGGGGAATGAAGAACTGGCAGAGGGAGCACAGGATGGAAACGATAGCCAGGAGGGCAGGAATGAGGAATCCGGCGAAGGCGGCAAAGCAGAGCCAGGAAGCATAAATAACGGCTTTATTTCCCGCACGCAGGATTATGATGCCGCTTCAAAACGTTATCATGTTACCTTTTCCGACGGGCTGGAACTGGTTTCCAATGTCCCGGAGGGCTATATCGGGCCGGATGCCGTGGAGGTAAGTGTTTCTCCTGCCGGCAGGGAAAGTCTGGTGCTTTACCGCGATGATGAGCCGATCGATTATGTCCATGGCGACAGCTTTACTGAGCCGGGGCATTACCGCCTGGAAGTGAACGGGCAGCCGTGGTCGTGCACCATCGCTTCTTATCTAAAGGAGGCCAGTGTATTTGCGGCCCCTGCGGGTCTGCGTTTTACCTCTGCTGTGCTGAACGGGGAGCCTTTGGAACTTTCCTCCGACCGCTATGTATGGCTGGAGGAGGACGGCGCTTATCAGTTTGTGCTGGAGGGAGAAAACGGTGCAGTGCTCCATACCGGTCTGGCAAAGGACAGCGAGCCGCCGCAGGTTGAGGTAAAGCTAAAGGGCGGGAACGCAACGATTCAGTATTTATCGGACGATATTGAAGAAATCCTTCTGGAAAGGGATGGGGAAGCCGTCGAAGGCTTTTCCGGTTATTCGGTCAGCCAGCCGGGCAGCTACCGTCTTGTGGTCAGGGATAAGGCGGGCAATGAAGCAGAAGCTAAGTTTTCCTTAAGCTACCGGGTCAACCGGTACGGTATCATTGCCGTTGTGCTGCTTATCCTGCTGGCTGCGGGAGGTGTTGCTTTTGTGGTTCATACGAAACGTTCGGTGAGGATACGCTAGGGCGTGTTTGAAAATGCATTCCCGTCATCTGCACGCCCAGATCCGTTCGGTGAGAATCATGTTAGAAGAAGGGAGGTAGATTCATGGAACTTGTGGCGGGTGTCAGCTTTGTCGAGCTGCTCAGTACGGTGTTCAGCACCCTTTTTTCCCAGGTGTTTGCGCCTGTTCTTACCAAAATCCTGCACATGTACATCGAATATGTCCTCACAATTTTTTGGGCATTTTGGAGCGAGTGGCTTCTTGGATTGTTTATCGCCCTGTGTTCGCTGGTGGATTTTGCGGAGAATATCTTTAATATTTTTGCCGGAATCAGTCCGGTGTACGTGAATGAGCAGAAAACCTACCTTCTGGATGCCTTTTTTCAGATGGAAAAGGTGTCTGCCGCATTCACCTCTATCACGGTGATGGCGGTGGCCATTTCCTTTATCTTTACCATATTTAAAACGGCAAAATCCATCTCGGATATGGCGATGGAGGATAGAAACCCAATCAGCAAGGTGCTTGCAAACGGGATGAAGGCGGCAGTTACTTTTATGCTGATTCCCTTTCTCTGCATTGCCATGCTGCAGCTTTCCTCCATTGTAACCAGCCAGGCGGTGGCGGCGTTTGCCGCCGGGCAGGGCGGAAGCTCTTCTGTCGGATGCATTATCTTTTTATCTGCCAGTATGGATGCCGATAAGGAAACCTCATCACCAAGAAATATTTTGGATCTGTCATCTCCACAGGCGCAGGGGGGAAGTACACACACGCTGACGGATGGCGTGCGCCTTTCTTATCTGGAGGGGAAGAAGGATTACCATAAGCTTTCGGTCGTAAAAAAGGATTTTTATGCGAGCAATTTTAATTATGTCGAGGGCTTTGTCAGTGCCGTCCTTCTTCTGCTGATTTTACTGGGCGCGGTGATGGTCTTTATCCGCAGAATATTTGAACTTTTGCTTTTATATCTGGTATCGCCGTTTTTTGTTTCCACGATCCCCTTAGACGACGGGGTGATGTTTAAAAAATGGCGGGAGCTGTTTATCGCCAAGTTTTTTTCAGGTTTTGGCATTATCTTTTCCATGCGTTTTTACCTGTTAATTATTCCTGCCATAGCAAACAGTAATCTCTGTCTTTATGCTGCCAAGCTGCCCAATGCGGCGGTGATTAACAGCGTGCTGAAGATGTTTTTGATTATCGGCGGGGCATGGGCGGTGTATAAGAGCCAGCATTTGATTATGCAGATCTTAAACCCGGAGGCAGCTTCTGCGGACGAACAGGCCAGTGCACTGATGAAGGGAATTATCGTCGGATCGGCTTCGACCGCCGCCAGTATGGCGATGTCTGCGGCAAGCGGCGGGGCAACCACGGCGATGGGTGCGCTGGGAGGGGGGAGGAAATCCTCTTGGTATGCTGGGGTCAGCGCTTAAGGACAGCGGAGGTTCAAAAGGTTCGGGCGATGACGATAAGCAGAAATACACAGGAAAGAGGTAATAAAACCGGAAGGCTTAACCGGTGCAGGGAGGTGAAATATTGGAATATGCATATTTGGGATTGTTCCAGAAGGTATTTGAATGGGTGTTAAGCAAGATCCTAGATCCGGTGATCCGCTTTGTGTCCAATCTTCTGACCACCGTATTATCCTGGCTTTTTGAGGAGGTTTTAGCGCCGATTCTTTTCCCGGTGTTAAAGGATGCGTTACAGTTTTTTGTCGATCTGTGGATGCTGATCTACAGCCGGTTTATTTACTTACTATTCAGCGGAATTTTAAAGCTGATTGACTATCTGGAAAAGGCTTTCGATGTCTTTATCGGTCTGGAAGATGTCACCTACACGGTGGAGGGTCATGAGATTTCGGGGACGCTGGTGGAGGTTTTAATGCAGCAGAAGGCGGTCAGTACGGCGTTTTGGGCGCTGACGCTGGGGGCGCTCGGCCTGTCGCTTTTGCTCACCATCTATGCGACAGCCAGGTCTGCCTTTGACCTGGATTTTGAGAACAAGCGCCCGGTTTCTAAGGTGCTGGCGGCGATGATGAAAACATTTATCCAGTTTTTTACCGTGCCGTTTTTTGTCTTTTTTCTGTTAAAGCTTTCCGCAGTTATTTTAAAGGGAATCACCGGCGTCCTGGGCTTTGGCGGGGAAACGACGCTTGGGAGAATCGTTTTTGTCATTGCCTCCCTGGATGCATCGAGAACCGAGGGCTATAATATCTCAAATCCGGGGAAGGGAATCAAAATTGGCGTTACCGACGCGGAGCGTGCGCCTTTTTACAATATTAGCGGAACGGGCTTAAAGGACTATGGGAGATTAATGGATGTGGATGAAGCCTTTTACCTGCAGGATTTTGATTATCTGATAGGGTTTATCGCGGCAATTTTTCTTCTGTTTACCATCGGCATCTGCCTGATTATCTTTGTGCAGAGGGTGTTTGAAATCTGCCTGTTATACCTGGCATCCCCTTATTTTGTCTGTATGATTCCCTTAGACGACGGGGAAAAATTCTCCCGGTGGAGGGAGATGTTTGTCGGCAAATGCTTTACCGGCTTTGGTTCGGTGGTCGGGATGCGCCTGTTTTTGATGATCTGTCCCATAATTATGGGGAACAACATCACCTTCGGCAATGAAGCCAGCCCGGAAATGACCTATATGATAAAGCTGTTTTTTATCGCCGGAGGCGCATGGGCCGTCTATAAATCCGGCCCGATGATTACTTCCTTAATCAGCAGCCAGGCGGGTTCGTCCGAGGCCAGCACCGCGGCAACGGTCGGCGGTATGCTCTATGCCTACACTGCAGGAAAAATGATCTCCAAGGGTCAGCAGCTTCTTCGCTCGCCGCTTGGAGGAACGACAAGGGAAAAGCAGGATAAAGAAGGCCAGGGCGGGAAAAACGATCAAAAGGGCAAGTTTGACGGAAAAGGAAGGAAGAATCCTGCGGCTTCCCGGGGGATTCCGGGGCGGGCAGGAGCGGGAGGCTGGCGTCCGGGCTATGCAGGTTATGGGATGTCTGGTTACGGTCGCCCGGGCTATCCGGGTTATGGTCGTGCAGGTTACGGGATGTCCGGTTACGGTCGCCCGGGCTATCCGGGTTATGGTCGTGCAGGTTACGGAATGCCTGGTTACGGTCGTCCGGGCTATCCGGGTCTGGGCCGTCCGGGCTATGGTCGTCCGGGTGCATGGCCTAATACAAGGCCGGGACAGGTAAGACCAGGAGCAGTACCGGCAAAGCCGGGGGCAGCATCCGATCCGTGGGAGAGCCAGGCAAGTTCCGGCGGCACATCCTCAAAGATTGCAGAGGAGAAGAAAGCAGCCGCTTCAGCCGCCAGGGCAGGAAGGGCAAGAGCCTTATCGGCTCCTCCGGCACCGGGAAGAGGGCTTGTCCGACCGCAGGCTGGAATGCAGCGGCCGGGAGCACAGAGGGCACCATACAGACCGGGAATGCAGAGAAGAAACCCTTATGCTTATTACCGAAGTCCCTATGGCTACGGCTACTACCGGGGGCCTTATGGACGCAGACCTATGGTGCCGGGGCGTCCGGGAGCATCGCAGACTCCGGGCACCGCATCAGCTCCGGGTACGTATGCGCCGCCTTCCGTGGATAGATTTGCAGCGGCAGCCGCCCGGGGAGGAAAAACAGCACCGGCAGCACCGGGCAGATATGCACCGCAGGCTCCGGGTACGTATGCGCCGCCTTCGGTGGATGTATTTGCAGCGGCAGCCGCCCGGGGAGGAAAGGCAGCAAGACCTTACCAAATGGGGATGGCCTACCCCTACGGAAGTCCCTACGGCAGCTATCGGATGAACTGGCGCGGCTGCGGCTATACCTTTAATCCGGCGGGAAGTGCGGTTTCCCGCAGCTTTCCGGGAAGCGCCGTAAGAAGCGGGGCAGAGATTATCCGTTCCGGGCCGTCAGGCTCTGCGTCAGGTTCGCAGACTTTAAGTTCCTACCAGGGATTAAGCGATCTGGATGCAGGGAGTGCAGGCAGCAGCGGCGGAGTATCGGGAAGCGGGGCAGGATCGACAAACGCCCAAATCGGAGGAAATGAACGCCGTTACCAGGTTTCTGCTGCCGTCCGCGGAGTTTCTTCTTCGGGCGCACAGGTGAAGTATTCGGATATCGGCATCCGGGGCATTTCCCATAACGGCGGTTCGGGAGGACGACAGTTTACCAGGAGGAATTCACGATGAGGATTATACCCAAAAAAACAAAGGTGGCAATGGAATTTTTTAAGGGCGTCGAGATACCGGACGTACTTATCGGCATTGTCGGCCTGTCCATGGTGATCTCGGTGATTTTTTCCAACCTGCCCTTCCGCCTGTGGATTGGCGCGGGCTTAGCTGTACTGTTTGGCGCATCCGTCGTCCCCGTCGAGGGGGAAAAAGCCTATATGATGGTGTACAACGGCTTAAAATACATCGCCCGTTTCCGCCGCTTTCAGGAAGCCCCGGAAAAAAAGGGCATACCCTCTGTCCGGGACATTACGCCATTTACCGGAATCGACGGAAACTTTATCGAATACGGCGGGGAATACTACGGCATTGCCGTAAATATCCCTGACATTGAATTTAAGTTTTATACCTTACAGCGGCAGAACCAGATGATCGATCAGGTCTTTGGATCGGTGCTCAGAAC
This sequence comes from uncultured Lachnospiraceae bacterium, assembly GCA_910584785.1. GTDB lineage: Bacteria > Bacillota > Clostridia > Lachnospirales > Lachnospiraceae > Caccovicinus. The sequence continues at coordinate 18,222 of CAJUDX010000001.1, forward strand.
TATTTCCGGCACGGAAACCGCAGCCCTGGTAAAAATCGACCGCCCGGTGCTCTATGATTCCTACATTGACACGGAACACCGGAAAATCCGTGAACTGGAGGAGGCTTTTGTCAACGGGCTGCTGAACGAGGAAGAATTAACCACCCGCGTCGGCATTATCTATGACCGCATGGAGCAGATTCATTTCATCAATGAAAAGGAAAAGGTGTACATTCCCTTCCACTATCTGCTGTTTTTTCATAAGGATAAGGATTTGCTGTTAAGCCAGGCGCAGACCATGATTGAAACCATGAACAGCGACGATATGCAGTGCCATATTCTTTCCGAAAAGGAGCTTGCCGTCTTTTTAAAATATAATTACACCCTGGATTTTGACGAGCGCGAGGCCGCCGGGCTTTCCAGGGATGAGTACATGGACTGGATACTGCCCAGGGAAATCCGCTTTACCAGCCGCACTGTCCAGTACGACGATCTGATCACCCACAATTTCCGCATCACCGACTACCCGACCATGGTGGGCAATGCCTGGGGCAGCACCCTGTTTAACCGTCCGGGAACCAAGGTGGTGATGAAAATGAAGATGGTGGACCGCTACAAGGGCATCCGTCAGATTGACCATGCCATCGACGAACTGCGGGAACAGGCCAATTCCACGGGAAAAACCAGCCGTCTTATGGAACTCCAGACCCATGTGGATACCTTAGCGGAGGTTCTTGCCATGCTCCAGAGCGATAACGAAACGCTTCTGGATGTCAATTTATATGTAACCGCCTACGACTATGAACTCTCGGAAGAAATGAAGCACCCGCAGGCGGGAAAGGCAAAAGCAGGTCTGCCCTCGCTCTCGCTGAAAAAGCAGATCAAGCGGGCATTGTCCGAGGAAAGCTTCCGATCCTCCGATAACTATGTGCAGCAGTTTGAAGCCTACGCCTCCACGCAGGTTTCCGGCTATGACGCTTTTCGGCGGGTCAGCCGGGGTATCCATTCCAGCTCGGTTGCCGCCGCCTTTCCCTTTGTCAATATGAGTTTAAGCGACCCGAACGGCGTCTGCATCGGCGACAGCGGGGGAAGGCCGGTGTTTATCGACTTTTTTGTGCGCAACAAGGATCGGGTAAACAGCAATATGGTGGTTATCGGAAAATCAGGCAGCGGCAAATCCTACGCCACCAAGACGATTCTGGCAAACCTTGCCGCCGATAACAGCAAAATCTTTATCCTTGACCCGGAAAACGAGTATTACGGCCTGGCGGAAAACTTAAACGGAAAGATTATCGATGTGGGAAGCGCAACCCAGGGCCGGTTAAATCCGTTCCATATTATTTCCAGCCTTTCCGACGAGGGGGAGGATGAGGAGGAAAGTATCAACACCAGCTTCAGCACTCATCTGCAGTTTCTGGAAGAGTTTTACCGCCAGATCCTGCCCGGCATCGAGCCGGACGCGCTGGAATACCTCAATAATATCACCGTGCGGATGTATGAGGCAAAGGGCATTGACGCCGAAACCAATTTAGGCGAACTTGAGCCGGACGATTATCCGATTTTTGACGATCTGTACGATAAGATTTTAAATGACTACCAGGTGGCAACCGGGGAGTACAGCAAGGAAAACCTGCGCGTGCTGCTCAACTACATCTCAAAATTTGCCACAGGCGGAAGAAACGCCCTGCTCTGGAACGGCCCGGCCTCGATTTCGACGAACGAAAACTTTATCGTCTTTAACTTCCAGTCCCTGCTGGCAAATAAAAACAATATGATTGCCAACGCACAGATGCTTCTGGTATTAAAATGGCTGGACAATGAGATTATCAAAAACCGGGATTACAACATCCGCTATCAGGCGGAGAGGAAGATTATTGTCGTTATCGATGAAGCCCATGTGTTTATCGACAGCAAGTATCCCATTGCCCTGGATTTTATGTACCAGCTGGCAAAGCGTATCCGAAAGTATAACGGTATGCAGATCATCATTACCCAGAATATCGCGGACTTTGTGGGAACGGAGGAGCTGGCAAGGAAATCCACCGCCATTATCAATGCCTGTCAGTATTCCTTTATCTTTCCGCTCTCGCCCAACGATATGCATGATCTGTGCAGGCTGTATGAAAAGGCAGGAGCCATTAACGAGAGCGAGCAGGAGGAAATCGTCAATAACGGCAGGGGCCGCGCCTTCGTGGTGACTTCCCCGTCCAGCCGGACCGGAATCAATATCACGGCAACTAAGGATATGGAGCGGTTATTTACCGTTTAACCTGCCTTTGCTGTGAATATGTGAACAGTAGCGGTTAAGGGTGGTTGCTGTGAATGTGTGAACGGTAATTAAGGTTTTGCAGGAAGGAGCATTTGCAATGAACAGAATAAAAAGCCGCACAGGAGAATATCCGGTGAAAAAACGGCTGGCGGTGCGGACGGTGCTGGCGCTTGTGCTGGTGCTTGCTTTTCCCGGCGGCATAACCGGATGCCGGAAAAAACAGGACAATGAAATCGAAGCCATCCGCAAGGCAGGGGTTTTACAGGTAGCCATCGTGGAAACCGGAAGCCGCTTCACCCGAAAAGAGGGGGAAACCGTCGTCGGGCAGGAACCGGATCTGGCAGAATATATTGCCGACACCCTGGGCGTGAAGCCGTCCTATCAGGTGTGCAGCAGAGAAGAAGTCCTGCAAAAACTTGACCAGGGCGAAGCGGATATTGCCCTGGGCTGCATTAACGGGACGAACAGCTTAGCGGCGGATTATCAGATTTCCACCCCCTATGCCAGGGGAAATATCTATGCGGTGACGAAAACCGGGGATTATGTCCTGACCACGGGGGCGTTTGAAGATTCGTCCCTGGGCGTGGAAAAAGGACTTGACGAAGAAACCCGGAGTGCGCTCTATGCCGCAGAAGGAATCCGCATCACCGATTTTTCTTCCGTCCAGGATGCAGCCGCTGCGTTGAAGGAGGAGAGCATACGCGCCTATATCTGCCATGAGGAACAGGCAAAGGCCCTTCTGGCAGATCCGGCCCTGCAGGTGCAGAATATCGTTAATCTGGAGCCGGAGGAATTTGTTATCGCAGCACCAAAATCCAGCCAGACCCTGGTAAACGGGATTAATACACTGATTCAGCAATTTGTGGAAAGCGCGGAAAATGCAGAAAGCCAGGATAGCTGAAACATCTTTTTGAAGGCAGAGGCGAGGAAACTATGGCATATTTTGACAGTACAAAAAACCGGGTATTGTGGGAGATTCGGTTAGCCGAATTAAAAAAAGAGCGGGCAGCCAGAGAAGCAGGGGGCGGCGCAGGGGCCGGACTGACCCAAAACCAGCCCCAGGTAAAGACCGCCAATCCTACGAGGGTGCGGGTCAGCTATCAGCAGCTTCTTCAGGAGGAGGCAAAGGCTTTGGCAAAAGCAAAAAAGCATGAGGGCCGGGGAATCGAACGAAGAAAAGCACCGGAGCAAAAAAAAGAAACAGAACACCAAAAAGAGGCAGGCGTCTATGAAAAGAGCCGTTAAATCCTATATTTTTATTGCCGCAGTTATCGCCCTTTCCCTCTGTTTTTGGCAAAGGGCAGAGGCAAGCGAGGTTGAACTCTGGGACGAAGAATTGTCAGATGAAGATTTTCTGAACGAAGAACTGTCCGAGGATGACCAGGAAGAGGTGGACGCCTGGGTGGAGCAGTATTTTCAGGAATTGGATATGGGAAGCCTTCCCAGCGGAATGCAGGAGCTTGAACGGATTACCGATCCGGAAATATCTACGGAGCTGACCGAAGAGGGGAAGCTGCTCAGCCGTTTTCCCAACCAGGGCTATTTTATCAGCACGGTACCTGACGGTATGCTCAGCAGCCAGCCGGTGGAACTGTCGCTTTCTTCCGGCTGCGTGGCGATTATCGAGCATAACAAAACCTCGCAGCCCCTGACCAGCAGCCGGCAGTTTACCCAGGAGGGAGCCTATGTTATTCGTATTTTATCCTACCAGGCACCCGGGGAGAACTACCAGGCGCAGGATTATGCTCTCTATGAAACCAGCCTGTCGTTTACTATCCTTGGCGAAGTGACCAGCCGGATAGGGGCCGTTCCCGCACCCGAAGGCTTTCAGATCCGCCGTATCACGCGGGATGGAAAGGACCTGCCCGTCGAAAATCCGAGATGCTTCTTTCTGACCAGGGACGGCAGCTACAACGTTTCGTATGCGGCAAAAGAAAATGCCCTGGAGCAAGCCACGATAGGGGAAACCGCATTTACCCTCGACACAACCGCTCCCTTCCTCTCCTTTTCGCAGGAGTTAGAAAACGGGGAGCTTGCCTCAGGGATGCTGGAATTTTACCCTTCCGAGGAAAACTGCCGGATTTATATGAGTTATAACGGCGAACAGGGCTATGCTGTCAGCAATCAGCTCACCGTTGCCGGGTATTATCGCCTGGAAATCGAGGACGAAGCCGGAAACCGTAGAGAATACCATCTGCGCATTCGCCCCAGCTACCATCTGTTTGATGCAAGGATAATTATCGCGGGAATCCTTTTCCTTATTGTCGTGGCAGTGTGGATGATGATGCAGAGAAGGAATATGCAGGTGCTGTAAAGATCCGCAGACGGAATATGAATTATGCTGAAGCTTTGCAGACGGATTATCCTGTACAAAATATCCTGCACAAAATATCCTGCATAAAAAAGAATAGAAAAAATTTGATTGTTCCTGTTTTTTCCTTGTAAGAAAGTTAAGCGCCGGACGGCATCCATCAGGAAAAAGCAGCTGCAATAGATCAAGAATTAAACAGAAAAAGAAAGAGGAGGAATGGTAATGTTTTTTACAATCTTAACAGGAGCAGGAGCAAACCCGTTTGATACGGTAAGTAAGCCCATTATTGAATTATTAAACATGGCGCTGACCCCGGCATTAGGCATTGTCGGTGCGCTGGGGGCAATTTACTGCATTATTCTTGGGGCAAAATTAGCCAAGGCCGAGGAGCCGCAGGATCGGGAAAAGGCAAAAAACAGCTTAAAGAATGCCATCGTGGGATTTGTGCTGATTTTTGTGCTGATCGTGGTATTAAAACTCGGCATGACAGCAATGCAGTCCTGGATGAGCAGCAGTATCAGCACACAGTAGGGCTAACATGGGCGATTTGTCGCTGCCTGCAGCTTCACCGTAACCATTTTTCCGCTGCGGAGAGGGCGTGCTTTGTCGGAGCATCGCCCTGCCGGAGCGAACGGACATATGAATGGATAAGGTTGGTAATATCGGTTTATTTGTCCATTGATAGATAAAAAGGGGGTGCAGATTGTGAAAAGAATATTAATATCCTGTGCAGCTTTTCTTTCCGTTACTATATTTTTCACAGGCTGCAACTCCATCGTCGGTTCTATAAAGGTTGATTCCAGTGAAATCAAACAATCCGTAGCCGAAAGCTGCAGCGTCAGCCCGACCGTCCCCGAATCTCCGCCGCCGGATGTGTTTGAGCAGAATATGGGGGAGAAATTCGAGGACTTAAACGCTCCCAGGGCATTTCAGATTAAGGCGGAACATTCCCAGGAAAAAGATGATCTGGAAAGCTTTCAGATCGGAGCACTTTTGGAGGAGAATACCTTTGTCTACGCCTATTCCACGCGGGTAAAAGGGGAAGAAACGCCCAGGGATATGGTGCACAGCGCGGCATTTTACCGGTACGATACCGGCGAACTTCAGGTTTTTCATGAAAACCGCTTTGCCAGGGAATGGGAAGAATCGGAGGAGATGGAAGCAAATGATATGCAGGATGAGAAAGAAGCCTTTTTCATCCAGGTTTGTACATCCGGGGAAAAGGGAGAGGAAGAAATTTTTATTTACGACAACGGAGAAGGCTATCTCTACCGCCGGGACGGCACGCTGAAGCTTCATACGGACATCACCGGTTTTATCCATCTTCAGTACCCGGATGTCCATTCCGTGTCCGTGATACATGCGCTGACGGACGGGGATAACCGGATTTATCTGGAACTTTCGATTGAAAAGGAAGCCGTAACTGTCCCCGAAGAGGAGGAAGAGCAGGAAACGGATAAAGCGCAAGGAGAGGAAAAGGACGAAGAAGGCACAGATAAATCGCAGGAAGGGGAAAAGGAAGCAGAGGATACAGAAAAAGAAATGGAAGCTCTGGATCAGGAAATGGCGGATAAGGTGGAAAATCTGATTCTTGTGTATGAGGTTCGATCTTTACAGCCACAGCTTCACCAGGAAAATGAACAGTTTGAAGCGCAGGTAGGCGCATGGACAGCGCTGGCGGACGGGCAGGAGTTTGCCGAGGGCGATGAGCCGGACGGCGGGGCGGACTGGGAAGAGGTAATGGAAGAACTTCCGGATCAGTGGTCAGGGACGGATATTTTAAATATGGGAAAGATGGCGGTCTATGAGTGGAAGAATGATCCGGTATTTCTCTATGAAGGCGATATCTGCACCTTTATCCCCGATGCGAATGCTTATCAGCCCTTTGTCAATCTGACCGAGGACTGGGAGTTCTGGAAGCAGTTCATCCCCTATCAGAGTCATTACAGCAGACTTTTCGGAAGAGTTGGTTCGGTCAGCTATCACGACGAGGAAAGCTTTACCCGGACCTTTACCGTGGTATCGACGGTGGAATATCAGAATGAAGAAGGGAAAACCGTTACCGACACACACCGCAGGGATGTTACCCAAACTCTTGTTCTGGATACCCGCCATAGGTATGCTCCCTTAAACAATGCTTATGTAGAAAGCTACTGGATCGTCGATAAAGGCAAGGCGACAGCATTGGGCAATGCATCAGGAAAAGATATTTTATGCAGCAATGAAAAGGGCGAAGCTTACTGGCTTTTGCCGGAGGGAAAGTTGGAGAAAATCGGAGATTTCGGGGAAGAAGAACAGCTTCAGGTGATCCGGGACGGGGAATATTCCCTGCTGTTAAGCTACGATTCGCATCGGATGAAGATACAGACCGATAAGCGCCACACGCCGGAGGAAGCAAAGGAAATCGAAGAGGATGAGATTGTCTATCTGAATCTTGCAGGGGTGGCAAAACCCGGAGAATCCGCCTATGACCAGTACTTTCAGCAGAAAAATACAGAGCAGATCGCAGGGGGATTTGACGGCTATGGCGGGATTTACTTAAACGGCGATCAGCTTCTTCGCACGCAGCTTTCCCTGGATAAGGATGTGGTGAAGGAACTGACGGAATTAGGGCAGGATGTGTTTATGCCGTCGGAACAGGGGTATTTGCTGACCATACAGGATAAGGGCATGATTTATTATGACAGTAAAGAAGAAAGGTCCATGGTTTTACTGGAAGGAAGCTGGTATCGAAGCTGGAAAAACGGCGGGAAATATGTATCGGTCGGGTTTTCGGGAGATGCATTTTATGACAAAATGGATATTGTATATAGCCGGGTCTATACCTATGATTTGAATGAACTTGTCCGTTCGGTGATGAAGGATACGCGGGACGATTTGCTGGAACAGAAGAAAAAAGAGGAAGAGTTGGAACAGAGCAGGGCCGAAGAGGAAAGAACGCGGGAAAGCGTTGATCCGGAAGAAACCGTGGAGGATATGCTTGACCGCTGGAACAGGGAATATCCTAAGGAAGAGAGAGAAAAGGAAGTATTAGAAAAATTAGAGGGACTGGATGCGCCGAAAAAGGATACGTCATCTGAGGCATCGGAATCAGCAGCATCAGAATAAGAGGTATCCGTTTGCAGGAAGAAGGAGGAATTTTATGGGAAAGTTTGACAAAGTTACTGCGCAGGAACTGCGCGAGCGGACCTGGGAGTTTGGAGATTTTCAGGAATATTTTCAGCAGGAAGGAAAGAAATGGACAAATTCATCCCAGTTTAAAGCGGTAATTTCGGCGCTGGATGCCTACAGTAAACTGCGCCCTCAGGAGATTACCCCAGAGAGTGCGATTCAGGTGGTCAATGCAAACGATGCCCTGATGAAAGCCTGCGCGGAATATAAAAAACACAAGGAAAGCCAGGGAACGAACAGAAAAAACGGGCTTTCCGAGGGAGAAAGCCAGAGAATTGCCGTTATGGATAAGCTGAGCGAGTTTCAGGCAGCGATGAATCTGGATGAAGCCAGAGATATGCGTGTGGTTCGTTCCATGGCAGGAAAGACCTGGGAGGAAGCAGGGCAGTTTAAGGTTGCGGAAGCTGTTCTAGAGGGCAGGGCGCAGGTTGTGGGAGCCAATGTCAGCCAGCGGATTATGCTGGAGGTTAATGGGAAAAAAGGTTTTTTTACCGAAGAGAGCAGACTAAATGTAGATAAAGACGCACATTTTGAAAACCTTATCGAGCAGTCTAAGGACAACAAACGAAAAGCACTGCTCTGGCAAAATAAAAGTATTTTTTTCGAGATGACATCCGATGCGGATGCAATGCCCAAAAGCCTGCCAAGTGATGAATTAAAGGCACAGGTTCGATATAATCTGGCTGCGGAAGTTGATCGGATGGCTCCCGATGATCCCATGAGAGAGGCCATTCATCTGGTGGATGAAGACATGCTGAAAGAATTTTATGAGCAGGCACAGGAAAAGGGTGTGGCGAAAACCGAGAGAATGGATTTCCTGCATACCTTCTGCCAGGAGAAGAGGATAAAAGCACCGCAAAAGGCAGATAATCTGCTGCAATGTGCAGAGGTCATTATGAAACTCCCCGTTCCTCAGACGGGGAAAAAAGTGGCGGAATATCAGTTTATGTTTGCGAAAGAAAAAATTTTTGCTGAAAAAAGAAAACTGTTAAAAGCCGATCAGGAGATGTTGAAGAGTCAGAAGGAAGGAAAAGAAGTACCAAAAAAGAGCCAGGAAGTGTTAAAAAAGAACCAGGAACGCCGGGAACATCTGGAAGCGCTGTCTAACGATTCTCAGGCGCTTCATGAGCTTTGTCAGGCTGCGGCAAAGACAGCATCCCAGGAAGTGGCAATGAACAACGGCTTTTATCATGAATACACGAATGAGAATGGCGGTACAACAAAAACAGCGGACGAAAATATCAATCTGTCTTCTCTTAATATTGCCACCAGCCGTGTTGCAGAAATGATTGGTCTGGGACATCTGGTTGCCCATTCAGAAAAGATGGTGGTTAAATCGGGAGATAAAGTGATGAGTGGCTGCTTTATGGAATTTGCCAGGGGTGTTGACCCCGAATCCAAAGATCCCCATGTGCTGCAGCAGTTAAGTCAGGTGGAATTTTCGCGTACAGCCTCTTTTACACGGGATATGGTCGGGCTGGAAGTATTGGATATTCTGTGTGCCCAGAAGGATCGCCACAAAAAAAACATGTTTTATCAGTTAAGTGAACCGGATGAACATGGCAAGCGCAATGTTATCGGATTACAGGGTATTGATAATGATTTAGCTTTTGGCGTTAATGAAAAAAGTGAAGAGGAATGGGATTCTCTCCGGCGTACACGATGGGAAAAGAACAATATTTTTATCGATAAGGATGTAGCAGACAAGATTAGGAAGCTGGATGATGCGGCACTCGACTGTGCTTTAGGTGATCTGCTGAACGAAAAACAGATGAAGGCGATGAAGGATCGCGTGCATCATTTTCAGGAGCATATCAATAAGTCTATGGTGGAACTGAAAGAAGACGAATGGGATTTAAACCAATTTAAGAAAGATACGCCGACCGAGGGTCTGGAGCACCGGGATGTACAGTATATCAAAGGATTAAAAAACATAGAAAGCTCTGTGGAACCATGGGGAGAACGCTTTAACCATAAATTTGCAGATGCACAAGACATTGCGAGTAATGCAAAACAAATATTTGAAAAGCAAAATGAAGTTTATGAAGGCATGGAAAATCTGTTTGCGGAACCGGAGCCGTCCAAGCAGGCAGCACAGAAACAGGCACCACAGAAACAGGCACCACAAAAGCAGGCACCTCCTCTTCCCGCCCGCCGCAAGGCAGATCTGGGACAGTTAGAACAGCGGATGCCGGTCATTGGAAAAGGGCGCACCATTCCTTCTAAGGCAGACACCGCACAGCAGGAGAAAAAAGCGGAAAATCCCCAGCGCGTGCAGTCAAGTTTTCAAAAGCTTTCCGGGACAAAACCGGCAGCCAGCCAGAGAAAAGCACTTATCGGAAATTACCAGAAGCAGGCAGAACTTAAACAGGAAAAAGGAAGGAGTTTAGGGTAACTGAACATGTAAACATTATGCCTGCAGGAGAAAGGAGAAAGGAGAAAGGCTTATGGGAATGTTTGACGGAACAAGTGCGCAGGAAATGCAGGATCGTATCTGGGAATTTGAGGAGTTTCAGACCTATATTCAACAGGAAGGAAAAAAGTGGGGAAATTCACCACAGTTTAAAGCTGTCGTTTCGGCGATGAACACTTACAGCAAGCTTTACCGGAAGGAGATTACCCCAAAGAGCGCGATTGAGATCGTCAATGCAAACGACGATATGCTCAAAGCCTGCGAGGAATATATTAAACATAAAAATGAACAGCAGGCGAGCGGTAAGAAAAAAGAGCTTTCCGAAGGGGAACATAAGCGTATTGCGGCGCTGCAGGCTTTGCAGGAATTTCAGAAGGGGATGAATTTCAGTGAAGTCCGGGATATGCGGACTGTGCGCGCACTGGAAGGAAAGACCTGGGACGCACAAGTTCCGTTTAAGACGCCGGAAGCGGTGCTGCAGGGAAAAGCCGAAGTATCGGGTGCGAATGCAAGCGAGCGGATTAAGCTGGAGGTGGAGGGGAGAAAGGGATTTTTCACAAAAGAAAATGTTTTGGATGCCAGCAGGGATCGTGCGTTTAAGGAAATGCTGGACCAGACAAACGATCCCAAACGAAAAGAAGTATTAGAAAAAAATCGTGCTGTATTTGAACACTTTACTAAAGATAATACCGATATGCCAAGAAATCTGGTGGGCCAAAACGGGGTGCGGAAGGAGCATATCAGGTATTATGCGTACAGCCGACTGGATAAGATGGAAGCGGATGACCCAAAAAGACAACAGTATGAGGATGTATTGAAGGCATCATCCCGAATAGGAAATTATTTTGCTGAGCTGCAGAAAAAAGGGCTGGAAACGAAAGAAGAACGGAAAGTATGTTTTGATGAATATTGTAAGCGGCACAGATCGGATGGAGATATAAGGAGGTTCGAAGGACTTGAAGATTTGATTCATTCGATTCCTCTGCCGGATTATGAAGAAAAAGTATCATCCTACCAGATGAAATTGGTCGAAGTAAGGCTGATGGAAAATCGGAAAGAGTTATTGGATGAAAATAAGAAACTGCTTGAGGGTGAGGATAAAGAGAAAAAGGAAACCCTGGAAAAGATCGAGGAAAACAAAAAGAAGTATGCAGAACTTGGCAAACTTTTAGCAGATAAGCAGGGGATTCGTCAGGTGGCAAAGGCAGCGGCAAGGTATGATGCAAATATGCTTTCTATGGAATTTATTGATGATGACAAGAAAGAGATGGAAGTGTCCTCGCGCAATATTGCAACTTCCCGGCTGGCGGAACTGATGGGAATTGGGGATATTGTCGCACATTCAGAGAAAATGATGGTAAAATCGGGAGATACGGTAATGTCCGGTTGCTTTATGGAGTTTGCCAGGGGAGTAGATCCGTCGTCCTCAGATCCGCGGGAAATAAAAAAGCTAAATGACGTGGAATTTTCTCTTACTCCCTCTTTTTTGAAGGATATGACCAATATAGAAATTCTGGATTATCTGTGTAATCAGGCTGACCGTCATGAAAAGAACATGTTTTATAAGCTGAGTGAACCGGACGCGCAGGGGAAAAGAAATATTATCGGAATCCAGGGAATTGATAATGATCTTTCGTTTGGGAGTTCTGAAAAGATAATCACCAAGCAAAGCAAAGAGATTGAAAAAGATATGATTTTTATTGACAAGTCCCTGGCTGAACGGATAAAAAAGATGGATGATCGTACCATTAATTATGCTTTGGGGGACCTCCTGCCTGAACATCAGGTTGAGCTGGTTAAGGAGCGTCTGGCAGCCTTTAAACAACATCTGAAAGAAAATATGGTAGAGCTGGACGGGGATCAATGGGACTTAAAGTATGACCTTGTCAATACGCCGGAAAATAAGCTGGATGCACGCGGGAAGAAGTATGTACAGGGGTTAAAAAGTTTACAGATGGATATGAAAGAAACGCCTGAAGCAAAGCATAAAATTACCTATGTCAGACAGGCAGTTAAATCTGCACAGGAAAGCTATCAAAAGATAACTGCCCGTGAGGAAAAGATGTATGAAGGCGTAAGAAATATTTTTGACGAACCTGAACCGGAAAAACAGACCAAAGAGCCGAAGAAGCAGGCACCCCCGCTGCCGTCGCGCCGCAGGGTGGGGCTGGGACAGTTTGAAAAGCAGACACCGCAGGCGCCGATGATTGGGAGAGGGCGTCCCGACCCCAATAAGACGAATACGGCACAGCAGGAGAAAAAAGCGGAAAACCCCCAGCGCGTGCAGTCAAATTTTCAGAAGCTTTCCGGGACAAAACCGGCAGCCAGCCAGAGAAAAGCACTTATCGGAAACCACCAGAAGCAGGCAGAACTTAAGCAGGAAAAAGGAAGGAGTATGGGTTAATTGAACAGGAAACAAACAGCTTTCCGAAATATAATTTTAACCGGAATCACCGCAGGTTTTTTGCTGTGCCCGGCGATGTCCGTCCATGCCGCCTCGCCCTGGGTATTCCAGGAGGACGGCTGGCATTATTACCTGGAGAACGGTCAGCCGGGCACAGGATGGGTGGAGTCAAATGGCTTCTTTTACTATCTCCTCCCCGACGGAAAAAGCGTCACCGATACCATCACCCCCGACGGCTATTATGTCAATGCCGATGGAGCCTGGTATCGCAGGCAGGAAACGATCCTGGGCGTTCCTTTTACCTCCTTCGATCGCTTCCTTCCCGTCGGCGGGGAATGGGATAAGAGCCCTTCGATACTATTGCTGTCCGAAAAATACCGCCAGATTTTCGGTCAGACCCGGCGCATCCGTGTGGCAAAAGATCGGATAGAATACATCGTATCCGGTGACGGCAGCACAAAGAGCAGCAGTTCGGGAAGCAGCATGTTTACCGGAAATCAAAATACAGCAAATAAAAACGGTTCGGCATCGGATACAGGGACGCTTCTTGCCGTGCTTTACCAGGAGCCGGGGCAGGGAAGGTACTGCCTGGAGCTGAAAATGAAACTGTATCCGGGAATTACCGATGAAAGGCAGACGGCAGCTTTTGACTATGCCGTGTTTAAGGCCCTGCTTTATCAGATTTCCTCTTCACCGGAAGTCTTAGAAGAAGTTCTTCTTGACGCCTGGCAGGGGGAAAACCGGTGGAAGGTTAACCGCCGGGACTGGGTGCGCGCAGGCGACGCCATGATCCTTTATGCGCCGGGAAAGGAAGCAGGAAGATTTTTCATCCGCCCCGCCGTGCCGGATAATCTTCAGTAAAGGGCTGTGCGCCGCGATGGATGCCGGCCTGTTCGGGGAATGAGGAAAAAGCAACATGCGGCAGAATGGAGGAAGTGATGGATAAGTATTGGAAGGATTTTGACTGGAAGGAATTAAAGATTATCCGGGATTTCTTTCAGATTCAGGAAAACGGAACCATGCCCGAGGGTTCAAAGCTGCTTTTGGAAGCCATGAAACCGGTGTTGATTGAAGCCGGACAGGACATTGTAAGCGTGGGCAATTCCCCCGAGGATGGAATGTACATTATTCTGGAGGGGCGGGCAAATGTGCTGACTGCCGAAAATGCCCTGATTAACGAGCTGGCTGAGGGTGATGTTGTGGGCGAACTGGCCCTGATTAAAGACGGTGTCCGAAAAGCTACCGTGCGGGCGGTTACTCCGGTAGTCTGCGCCAATATCTCCCGAAATTTATTCCTGGAGATTGCCGACGCCAACCACAGGGTTTATGCGGCTCTTCTGGAACTTCTCTATACCAAAACAACGATGATGGTAACGGAACGGGAGCGGTTAAAGTCCGAAATTGAAATTGCCTCCCGCATCCAGACCGGATTTCTGCCCAAATCCTTCGAACGGTTCTGCAAACTTCCCCATGTGCAGATTACCGCAAGGATGAAACCTGCCAAGGGTGTGGGCGGCGATTTTTACGATGTATTTTTAATTGACGAAAGCCGCCTTTGTTTCCTGGTCGCTGACGTATCGGGAAAGGGTGTTCCAGCTGCCCTGTTTATGACCCTTGCCAAGACCCATATTAAAAATTATATGATGCTGGATATTCCGGTTGCCAAGGTGGCTGAACTGGTCAATAACCGTTTAAATGAGGACAATGAAGAAGAGCTTTTCGTCACGGCCTTCATCTGCCTGCTCGATACAGGGACAAACCGCCTCTCTTTTGTCAATGCAGGCCATAATAAACCGTTTATCTGCCGCAGGGGAGAGGGATTTTCCATGCTGGACTGCAAGGTGAATTTTGTCCTGGGGATGATGGAAGATGTAAGCTATCAGGAACAGAGCATTGACCTTCTTCCCGGTGACTGCATCTGCCTTTATACGGACGGTGTAACCGAAGCCTTCAATCCTGACGGAGAAATGTTCTCGGATCAGGGCATGGAAAACACATTGAACCATAATATCGATAAGGCCTTTGCGCCGGAAGTCCTGATTGAGGAAATCTACCGCGAGGTAGCTGACTTCAGCCGCGAAGAACCGCAGTCGGACGATATTACTGTGGTCTATCTGGCACGTTAGGGGGGCAGGGATATGGAAAAGAATGTATTGGAAAATGACAGAACGGAAGATGAGGTTTTAACCGTGAAATTATGGGGAACCCGGGGTTCCTGCGCCGCTCCCTTTCCCAACCGTATGACCTACGGCGGAAATACAAGCTGTATATCGGTTCACTGGAAAGAAGGCATAGCGGTATTTGACGCAGGAACAGGAATACTTGCCCTAGGTCAATGGCTGATAGAACAGCAAAAGCAAAAAGCCCAGGCTGTATTTCCACCGATTTATCTGTTTATCAGCCATCTCCACCTAGATCATGTTTTGGGCCTGCCTTTATTTCCCCTTTTGTTTTATCCGGGCGTCCAAATCCATATTTACGGCCCCGGGGGAAAAGAAAGAAGCTTTCGGCAATACCTGACTGCCCTGTTAAGCCCGCCCTATTGGCCGGTATCGGTTGGTCAGGTTCCTGCCTCTGTGACCTGGCATGAGGCCGACGGCAAAGAAAGCTGGGAGCTTTTGGGCCATGTGCGGGTAAGCACCATGCCTTCTTATCATCCAGATAATTGTATTCTCTTCCGGCTGCAACAGGGGACGCAATCCATCGTTTACGGTTTGGACTGTGAATTTCCAGAAACCAAAGCTTCAGAACCGGAAAGCCCTGTATGGACAGCCTACAAAACCTTTGCTCACCAGTGCAGCCTGTTGATTTTTGACGCTCCCTATACAAAGGAGGAATACCCGTCTTATCGGGGGTTTGGACACAGCGATTGGGAAAAGGCTGTTCAGATGGCGCAGGAATGTCAGACGTCTCACCTGTGCATTTGCCATCACAACTGGGACAGAAGCGATCAGGAGCTTGCACAAATCGAACAAAATCTTAAACGCTCTGCCCAAAAGGCCGGGGTTATAGCCGAAATGGGAAGAGAAGGACGCACCATTGCGCTTGCAAATACCAAGTTAGAAGAAAAACCAAACAAATATTATGCAGGGGAGGAATCAAAATGAATGTGAAATGGAAAAAGCTTATGGTTATCCTGCTGGCTGCCGTTGTCCTTGTGATCAATCATAAAGCCTTTGCCGAAGAGGCGGAAAGCCGACGTTTTTCCATACTTTCCATCAGCGGAAGTGAGGCCTTTCTTACCCGGGGAGCCGCCAAGGAGATGAAGGCCTCTGCTGGTATGCCCGTCGGTCAGGGAAGCAGCATCCGCACCGGATCAAAAACCAAGATGTATCTGGAAACCGATGACAGTAAAACCATCCGCTTAGACACTAAATCCGAAGCCGAGGTCAGCAAATCTTCCGCAAAGCTGCTGAAAATCACGCTGAAAAGCGGTTCCCTCTTTTTTAATGTCGATAAGCCATTGCAGGACGATGAAGAAATGACTTTTGATGCTGCCCAGACCTCCATGAGTATCCGGGGAACCAGCGGAATCATCAGCATTAACGATATAGAACTTGTTGTTTATTTAATTGAGGGAACCATTGCCTGGGATTTGGGCGATCAGACGATGACGACCTTTGCCGGTCAAAAAGTTACCTTAAGAGCTGTTCCCGGGCAGGCCGCCTATCAGATCCAGAGCATAGAAAACTTTACCTGGGAAGATCTTCCCTTCTTTGCCCTGGAATGTGTATTTGAACAAAAAGATAAGCTGGATTTATCGGCAATTAATCTGACCGATCAAAACCAGCTTGAACAGGCTCAGGCCAGGCTGATTAAGGAGCAGGCGATAGAAGCCGCTTCGTCCGGCAATCCAAGGATTATCCGCATGGATGTACCGGAAACCAGAACGAAAAGAAACCGCGGAAGGGGTTCCTCAAAAAACACCTCAACCGCAACCCCGTCTCAGCCGACGACCGCAGCGCCCACAGAGGAAGAATCCACTTCAACCCAGGCTCCAACGGAACCAACGACCGAACCAACAACAACAGAAGAGCTGCCGACGGAGACTGACGAACCCACAACCGAAGAACTGCCATCCGAAGAAAAGCCGGATGAGCCGACCACCAGCGGGAATACCTCTTCGGGGGAACCAGAGCAGCCGGAACCGCCTTCAGAAGAGGAAAGTTCTTCGGAAAGCAGCAGTTCCAGTTCGGCGTCAACGACAACAGAATGGCAGAGTCAGAATGAACTCTATCAGGATAATCAGGCGGCATTGATTCCAACCCCATAAAAAAATGAAAACGACTAAACACCTTCCCGCTTTTTTCATTCTTTTTTTCTATACCATCCTTTCCCTTTTCCGTCTGGGGCATCCCTATGCCCCATCCACCAGTTGGGAAGCTGAAGAAAAAGCGACACCGATTTTTCTGGATTTTGGAGAAGAAAAGGATTTTTCTGCCCTAGTTTTTTATCTCGGCAATTATGAAAACCGCCGCTTTGCTGTTCAGGTCGGAAGTGGCTCTCCCATCCGCTGGACGGACCTTGGGGAAATAACGATTAGACGTGTTTACCAGTGGAGCAGGTTTCCGCTAAAAGCCAGGGGGCGTTATTTGCGTCTGACCACTTTAAACCAGTATACGGAAATCCGGGAAATGCTGGTAAAAGACGGGGAGGGTGCCCTCATCCTTCCCGTGAATAAAGCAAATTATCCCAGGCTTTTTGATGAAAGCCGGATGTATCCCGGTTATGGTTCATTTTTGTCCGGCACGGTGTTTGATGAATCTGTGTTTGCCCGGACCGCCTATGAACACCTGCATGGCCTGCGTTCCTATGAAGATACCCATCCGCCCCTGGGGAAGTTAATCATCAGTCTGGGAATCGCCGGTTTTGGCATGAATCCCTTTGGCTGGCGGATTGCCGGTGTTATAGCAGGTTCGCTGCTTTTGCTGGTCGTCTGGGCCTTTGGGCTTCGTTTATTTTCTGACAGGAGGGTGTCCGTGGGTGTTCTTCTCCTGCTTGCCTTCGACTGCCTGCATTTTACTGAATCGCGCCTGGGGCAGGTGGATTCGTTTTTAGTGCTCTTTATGACGGGGATGAATTACTTTATGTTCCGCTATTATGAAGTGATGGTGGAGGGCGATGGAAAAAAGAGCTGGAGATTCCTTTTGGGGTCAGGTCTTTGTATGGGCCTTGCTGCTTCCTGTAAATGGTCAGGACTGTACGGCGGCCTGGGCCTGGCCCTGATCTGGTTTGCGGTTGTTTTATCCAGGGGCAAAAAAGGACAGATGTCCCAAAAGGAATTTTTATCCACCTGCGGATTTTGCTGCCTTGCCTTTATCCTGCTTCCCATCGCTGTCTATCTCTTATCGTATATCCCCTATGTGGCCTTCGATGAAACCATGGGATTTTGGGAACGGGTGCTGGCAAACCAGAAAAATATGCTTCAGTACCATTTGCATGTGGGAAGTGAGCATGAATCCGCTTCCGCGTGGTTCCAGTGGCTATGTAGTGCAAAGCCGGTGAGACTTTTAACGGTGCATTTTTCCGACGGCGATATGGAAGGGCTTGTGCTGATGGGAAATCCGGCCTTCTGGTGGACGGGGATTGCCGTGGTGTTTTTCTGTCTTTACCAAATGGCAGAGAAGGCAGAAGGAAGGCTGGGTTTTCTGCTGACGGCATATGCTGCGCCTATCCTTCCCTGGATGGGAATCAGCCGCTATTCTTTTTTGTACCATTATTATCCGTCCATTCCTTTTCTCGTCCTGCTTATCGGCTATTGGGCGGAGAAGAGGGGAAGATGGGGAAAATGCTGCCTGGGGCTCTGTGTTCTGGCCTCTGCGGTTTGTTTTTGTCTGTTTTACCCGGTAATCTCTGCCCTCCGTGTTCCGCAGGGCTATGTGGCGGGATGGCTGGAATGGCTGCCGGGCTGGGATTTTATTTCGTGAGAAGATAGTTCGGAAGAAGGGAAAAGGGGAAGAAGGATGAGCGGAATAAAGATTTTTTCTGGAAATAAGAAAAAAAGCAGGCAGGGGAAGGAATCCATTGTGCTTTTCGGGACGATTTTTGTTCTTTGCCTGGTGCTGATGGCTCTGCAGATGGCAGGTGCGCTGGCTTCGGTGGAATGGAGGCTTCAGGATGCACATTATCAAAAGGGCGGACTGGTCAGCCCGGAGATTTTTGTTATCGGGATTGATGAAGAGACGATGATGGACTATGGTTCCTGGCAGAACTGGAGCCGCACAGGGACAGCTAAGCTTCTTGAAGTGCTGAACCAAAACCCGGAGACGGCGCCGGCGGTGATTGGGCTGGATATCGGTTTCTTTGGGGAGAGCGATGCGTCGGCGGATAAGGCGCTGGCAGAGGCGGCAGCTTTACTGGACAATGTGGTGATGACGTCCTATGCTTCGTTTGGAAAAGAGGTGGAGGAAGGTACTGGCGGAGCGTTTTTAACCAGGGAATCGGTCGTTACCTACGAAATTCCCTATGCCGGTCTGCGCGAACATGTCTCCTATGGCTTTAGCAATGTTCCGGTGGATAAGGATGGGGTGGTAAGGCACAGTCTGTACAGCCTGCGCACGGGAGACGGGGAAACCGTATACAGTTTTGCAGCGGAGGTTTACCGAAAATACCGGGGAGAGCTTCCGCCCTGTGTACAGGAGGGAAGGGCTTTGGGCTATATTCCTTTTTCCGCACAGCCGTTTGAATACTATGGTTCGGAGAGTGCAGGGCTTTCCTTTTCCAAGGTGGTCAGCGGGGATATTCCGGCGGAATTATTTGCCGGGAGCATTGTGCTGGTGGGGCCGTATACGACGGGGATGATGGATGCCTATTATACGGCGATCCGCCATGATATTCCCATGTACGGCGTGGAAATCCATGCCAATATCCTCCAGGCGTTTCTGGAGGATAATCAAAAGACAGAAAGCGGACGGGCAGCTGGAATTTTGCTCAGCGCAGGAGCCGTGCTTTTCGTCTGCCTTTGCCTGGGGCTTCCCAGGCTTCGGTATGCGCTTTTGCTTGTGGGTCTGCTGCTGGCAGTTTACTGGCAGATAGCGGGCATGCTCTATGAAAAGGGACGGATGCTGCCGCTGCTTTATCCGATGGGAAGTGCTGTTTTGGTCTGCGCGGTCTATATCGTGGTGCAGTACGCCGGAGAACACAGGGAAAAGAAACGGCTGGAGGGAATTTTTGGAAAATATGTATCAAAGGAAGTTGCCGCCAGCATTGTCCGGGGCGGCGAGGAGGCGTTAAAGCTGGGCGGACAGAAAAAGGATGTGGCAGTGCTGTTTGTTGATATCAGGAATTTTACTCCCCTTTCGGAGTCTCTTCCCCCGGAAAAGGTGGTGGAGGTGTTAAACCACTGTATGAAGCTGACCACCAGGGCAGTCTTTGCCAATGAGGGTACGGTGGATAAGTTTATCGGCGATGCGACAATGGCGATTTATAATGCCCCTCTTGCGCTGGAGGACTATGTATTTAAGGCGGTAAAAACCGGTCTGGATATGGCAGAGGCGGCGAAAGGGCTGGAGGAGGAGTTGATGGAGCTGGCAGGAAGAAAGGTAAGTTTTGGCGTCGGGATCAACTGCGGGGAGGCGGTTATCGGCAATATCGGAACCTCTTCGCGCATGGATTACACCGCCATTGGCAACACGGTAAATATTGCCGCCCGGCTGGAATCGCAGGCCGGACCCGGGGAGGTGGTTATCAGCCAGGCAGTCTATGATCGGCTGAAGGGAAGGATTCAGGTGGAAAGCTTAGGAAAGCGCAGGCTGAAGGGGATCGCCGGGGAAGCTGAGATTTACCGGGTGGTGGGTGTGCTATGAGTGTGTCTGTGCCATGTTTGTTTATCGTGATTCCCTGTTACAATGAAGAGGCCGTGGTAGGGGGGACGGCAGATGTGCTGACAGAGCTTTTGGAGGAAATGGTAAAACAGGGGCAGGTGTCGGCAGATAGCCGGATGGTTTTTGTGGATGACGGTTCAAAGGATGGCACCTGGGAAGAAATTCTGCGCTGTGCAAAGAAGTGTCCTTGGGCTGAAGGGATAGCCCTGCAAAGGAATGTGGGGCAGCAGAATGCGCTGTATGCCGGGCTGATGGAGGTAAGAAAGCGCTGCGATGCCGCTGTTTCTCTGGATGCGGATTTACAGGATGACCCTTCGCTGATTCCGGCGATGGTCCGGCAGTTTTGTGCGGGAAATGATGTGGTCTATGCCGTGCGGAAAAGCCGCAGGGGGGAAGGTGCGGGAAAAAGGGGGACGGCGTGGCTGTTTTACCGTATTCTTGGCTGGATGGGTGCGGATATGCCCAGGGACTGCGGCGATTTTCGTCTTTTAAGCAGGAAGGCACTGGAGGAATTAAGCTGTTTTCATGAGCATAATCCATTTTTGCGCGGGCTGATTCCGCTTTTAGGTCTGCCTTCTTCCATCCTTTATTTTGAGCGCAGGCCCAGGAGGGCGGGAAAAAGTAAGTATTCCCTGGGGAAAATGCTTGCGCTGGCAGTTCAGGCGGTCACTTCCCTTACGGCATGGCCGGTTTATCTGGTGTTTTGGCTGGGAACAGGGCTGGCGCTGCCGTCGGTTGCGTGGCTTGTCTGGCTTTTGCTTATCCGTCAGGAGGGGATAGGGGAGAAGGTGTTGTTTGCCTCCCTGTGGGCGGCTGCAGGCCTTCTTTTGCTTGGAATCGGCATTATCGGTCTGTACAGCGTACGTATCTGGCAGGAGGTTTCAGGGCGTCCCCGATACCGTATTCGGGAAAGGATTTTCCCGTCAGGTTATTTTTGGCATGAAAAAACTAAAAGAAATTAGCAGGTTTAGATTGACAAGAAGTGCTGAATAGTGATAAAATTTAACAAGTTGTTTTTGAACCTTGATAAAAAAATCATTTTTGATTTCATAGCATCTGACAAAAAACGATTGATACTGGGAAGCAATTTTACATCATGATGTTTGTAGCCCTTGAGTGTATTCAAGGGCTTTTCTTAAACCCTGTGTGTTTTGCAAAGACAAGTGTATTTGATAAAAAGACATTTTTTCACAGATGCGGAAAAGATTTCCGCAGGCAGTTTCGCTTAAAGCGGTGGATTTGAAGAATTTGGGAATTGAAGGAAATAAAAGAAAAAGTAGGATGTGATAAAAGTATGGGCAAATATTTTGCTAAACGAATTGGCATGGCGTGTATTACCATTTTTCTGGTAACATGTATTACGTTTTTATTGATGAACGCAGTGCCGGGAAGTCCCTGGCTCAGTGAAAAAACCCCTTCGGCTGCTACTCTGGCGGCTCTTAATGCGAAATATGGACTGGATAAGCCGGTGCATATCCAGTTATTAATGTATCTGAAAAATCTTCTAAAAGGCGATTTTGGTGTATCCCTGAAAATGCAGAAAAACCGTGCAGTATTAAGTATTATTTTGGAGATGTTTCCTGTATCGGCTAAAGTCGGCGCCTTAGCGCTTACCTGGGCCGTGCTTGTGGGTGTGCCCTTGGGCTGTCTTGCCGCATTTAAGCGGGGGAAGCTGACGGACAGTATCCTGCGTGTTGTCTGTACCCTGGGAATTTCCATGCCCAGCTTTGTGGTGGCTTCCGTGCTTTTGGTTACGTTAGCCGGCGGTATGGCTGCATTGAAACTCTTCCCGACGATTTTTGATCCGGCTCTAGGATGGAAGGCCTATGTTCTGCCCTGCTTTTCTCTGGGCTTTTATCCCATGTGCTACACTGCCCGGCAGACCCGTTCAGCGATGCTGGATTCTTTAAATCAGGAATACATTAAAACGGCAAGGGCAAAGGGTCTGAAAAATGTTAAGATTATTTTCAAGCACGCGCTGAGAAATGCCCTGATTCCGGTAATTACCTATTTAGGGCCGCAGGTGGCCTTTACGCTCTGCGGCGGTTTCGTTGTGGAGAGCGTGTATTCGATTCCCGGACTGGGGCGCTATTTTGTGCAGTCCATCCAGAACAGAGATTATCCGGTGATTATGGGGACAACCATCTTTCTGGCAACCTTTATTATCCTGATGAACGTCGTGGTTGATTTCCTGTATAAGGTAGCCGACCCGAGAATCAGCTTAACGAAGGGAGGAGATTGATATGGCAGAAGAAAGTAAGATGAAGCGTTTTCCCGTTTCCATGCAGCCGGATATCGAGGCCCTGTTAAAGGAGACCACGCCGGCGGATTTTGCGCCTGCGACGAGGGAGGAGCGGGATGATTTTATTCAGGAGAGGCAGAGCGTATCTTACTGGAAGGACGCATGGAGGCGTCTGAAGAAAAATGTTGTGGCTATGGTTGCCCTGGGTGTGATTATCTTTTTGATTTTATTTGCCTTTGTCGGGCCGCTGTTAATTCCTTACGGCTACGAGCAGTTTAATAAGGGAGCGGAGAATTTATATCCCTATCACTATACCCTGGAAGATCAGAAGCGCCTGGATGCGGAGATTGCTGCCAGAACCGAAACTGAGGTTTTGGATGTGGATCAGATGATTGCCAAGGCCGAGGAAGAAGCGGCGGCAAGAGGAGAAAAATTATCCAATGTGGATAAGGCCAAGATTAAGGCACAGGCGAAAGTTGCCGCGCAGCAGAGCGCAAGTGCGGAGCACGATGTTGACCCGAATGAGCTTCGCAAGGAACTGGGGATTAAGAAACATATCTTTGGCTACTCGACGGCTGAGCTGGAAAAGAAGGCAGCCGGGGAGAGCGTATTCCCGCATATTTTTGGTACAGATATGTATGGGCGGGATATTTTAGTGCGGGTGATGTACGGCGCACGCGTTTCTATGACCGTTGGTATCTGCGCCGCCCTTTTGGTGCTGTGTATCGGCGCTGTCTACGGTTCAATTTCGGGCTACTGCGGCGGAAAAGTTGACGCGGTAATGCAGCGTATCGTGGAATTGATTTATTCTGTGCCGGAAATGCTGGTGGTGCTCTTAATTGCCACGGCATTAAAGCCGATATTAACAGAGTATGTCAATACCGGGAGCGGCCCGTTAAAGTCCTTTGTCAACATTCTGGGGCCGAACCTGATTTCGATGTTTATTGCCTTTGGTATGCTTTACTGGGTTACGATGAGCCGTATTATCCGCGGGCAGGTGCTTCAGCTTAAGCAGCAGGAGTATGTAACCGCGGCAAGGGCTCTGGGCGCTTCCGGCGGAAGGATTATCCGTCAGCATCTTCTTCCCAACTGTATCGGGCAGATTGTGGTTACCACCTGTCTGCAGATTCCATCGGCAATCTTTCTGGAATCCTTCTTGTCTTACCTGGGTGTGGGCGTTTCCGCACCCCTGCCAAGTCTGGGATCGATGGCGACTGACGCATTGAGCGGCATGTATACCTATACCTACCGCCTGATTGTTCCGTCCATGATTTTAAGTATTATGATTCTGGCATTTAATCTCTTTGGCGACGGACTGCGCGATGCTCTTGACCCGAAGCTTAAAAAGTAGAGAGGAGGAGAACGATGGAAGAGCAGAAGAATACAAATAAATTGCTGGAAGTGAAAGACCTCCGCGTTTCCTTCTTTACTCCCGCCGGGGAGGTAAAAGCGGTAGGAGGAATTTCCTATGATTTGAATTACGGCGAGGTAATGGGCGTGGTGGGTGAGTCCGGTTCGGGAAAGAGCCAGGAGGCCTATTCCATTATCGGATTATTACAGCCGCCCGGGAAGGTTATCGGAGGTTCCATTACCTTTGAGGGGCAGGATGTACTTTCCTTTTCCAAGGAGGAAATGACTGCTTTCCGGGGAAATAAGGTGGCGATGATTTTCCAGAACCCCATGACCTGTTTAAACCCGGTATACACTATCGGCAACCAGTTAGTGGAGGCCCTGCGCGCGCATGACAAGCAGATTTCCAAGGCGGATGCCGAAAAACGGGCAATGGAAATGATGGAAATGGTCGGTATCAATAACGTGGAAAAGAGGATGAAGCAGTACCCGCATGAGTTTTCCGGCGGTATGCGCCAGAGGGTAATGATTGCCATGGGCTTAATCTGCCATCCCCAGCTTTTAATTGCCGACGAGCCGACAACGGCTCTGGATGTAACGATCCAGGCGCAGATTCTGGAGCTGATGAAGGAGCTGCAGAAGAAAACCAAGATGGGCATTATCTTCATCACGCACAATCTGGGTGTGGTGGCGGATATTTGTGATAAGGTTTCGGTTATGTATGCCGGAAAGATTGTAGAGCAGGGCCCGGTGGACGATATTTTCTATTCCCCGGCCCACCCGTACACCATGGGGCTTTTGCGCTCCATGCCGCGTGTGGATGCAGAGAGCTATGAGCGGCTGATTCCTATCGAGGGAACGCCGGTGGATATGTTAAATCCGCCGGAGGGCTGTCCCTTTGCGCCGCGGTGCGAGCATTGCATGAAGATTTGCTTAAAGAAAATGCCCCCGTATATCGAGGTGGGAGAAAATCACCGTTCCGCCTGCTGGCTTCGGGTACAGGAACAGATGAACAGGGAGGAGAATGGACATGGCTGAGAATGAAAAAATACTCCTTGAGATAAAGAACCTGCGGAAATATTTTCCCGTTAAGGGAGTGAAGGGGCCGGGCGTGCAGGCCGTCCAGGATGTTTCATTTTTCATCAATAAGGGCGAGACCCTAGGGTTAGTTGGCGAGTCCGGCTGCGGAAAGACCACACTGGGCAGGACAATCCTTCGGCTGTATGAACCTACAGGCGGAAGCATTATCTACGACGGGACGCCGATTTATGAAAATCCGTTAGGCCCGGACGGAAAGCCTGTGGGCAAGGCAAGCGCGGTAAATATGCTTCCCTACCGGCGGAAGATGCAGATTATTTTTCAGGACCCTTCAGCCTCCCTTGACCCGCGTATGACGGTGGGGGAGATTATCGGAGAGGCGATAGATATTCATAAACTGGCGTCGAATAAGACGGAGCGTGCAGAACGGATTAAAGAACTTCTGCGCAGGGTAGGTTTAAATACGGAACATGCCAACCGCTATCCCCATGAATTTTCCGGCGGGCAGCAGCAGCGCGTGGGCATTGCCCGTGCCCTTGCCGTAAAGCCGGAGTTCATTGTCTGCGACGAGCCAATCTCCGCCCTGGACGTTTCGATTCAGTCTCAGGTGGTCAATATGCTTGAGGATATGCAGGAGGAATTTGGGCTGACCTATTTATTTATTGCCCATGATTTGTCGGTTGTGCGTCATATTTCCAACCGGATTGGCGTAATGTATCTGGGATCATTGGTGGAGCTGGGCGAGAGCTATGAATTAAACCGCCATCCCATCCATCCCTACACCCAGACCCTGCTTTCCGCTGTTCCCGTGCCTGACCCGCAGGTCAGCCGCACGCGGCAGAGAATTGTCCTGCAGGGCGATATTCCAAGCCCCATGAATCCGCCGAGCGGCTGCCGTTTCCACACCCGCTGTCCGTATGCGACGGATAAGTGCAAACAGGAAACCCCGCAGTTTAAGGAACATGAACCCGGGCACTGGGCAGCCTGCCATTTGCTGGATAAGTAAGAGAGTTTAAGGTATCACCGTCATTAAGACGTCTGATATAGATTTAGGCGAGGACTCTTAGTTTTGGAGTGCTCAACAGGAAAAAAGGAGGAAGATCATTATGAGAAAGACCAAGAAAATTCTGTCTTTGGCTCTGGCTTCGACCATGGTATTATCCCTGGCAGCCTGCGGCGGGGGCAGCACATCCACCCCCACGACAGCGGCAGAAACAACTACGGCTGCGCCAGCAGATGCTGACACCACGGGGGAAACCACGGCAGCAGAGGCAGAGGGTGAGGGTGCAGAGGGTGAAACAACCTCTAACGGCAATAATATCGCTGTATGTTTAGCTTCGGAGCCGCAGACCATTGACCCGGCATTAAACTCCGCAGTAGACGGCGCGATTATGGTAAACCATTTCTTTGAGGGTCTGGTTAAGTGGGTAGATGACGGCGAAGGAAACGCCATGACAGCGCCTGGTCAGGCAGAGTCCTGGGAGAAGGTTGTCAATGACGACGGAACTGTAACCTATACGATGAAGCTGCGCGATGGCATTAAGTGGTCGGACGGCAAGGAAGTTACCGCAGGTGATTTCGAGTACAGCTGGAAGCGTCTGGCTAATCCGGAAACCGCAGCGGACTACTGCTATATGATTGATATGGTACAGAACTATGCAGGTATCGCCAACAGCGAATCCGACCCGGATACCCTGGGCATTAAGGCGATTGACGACAAGACCCTGGAAATCGTACTTTCCTATGACTGCCCGTATTTTGAAGAAATCATGGCATTCCCGGCAACCTTCCCTGTACGTCAGGATTTAGTTGAAGGAAACGATGAGTGGACGTATGATGTAGCTACTTATGTGAGCAACGGCCCTTACAAGATGAAGGAATGGTCACATAATGCTTATATTTTAGCAGAGAAGAACGAGAACTACTATGATTTTGCAAACCTTGGCCCGGATACCATCCGCTTTACTCTGTTAGATGATGCCAATGCTATGCTGGCAGCTTACAAGAGCGGCGAACTGGATTTCATCGAAGAACTTCCCCCGGATGAGATGGCAAACTACTTAGCTTCCGGCGAACTGACCGTAGCGGACTATATCGGAACCTATTATGTATGCTTTAATACGGAGGACGAGGTTTTCTCCAATCCGTTAATCCGTAAGGCATTCTCTCTTGCTATT
The DNA here is from genome assembly GCA_910584785.1 of uncultured Lachnospiraceae bacterium. Lineage (GTDB taxonomy): Bacteria > Bacillota > Clostridia > Lachnospirales > Lachnospiraceae > Caccovicinus. The sequence goes on from CAJUDX010000001.1 coordinate 45,399, forward strand.
GACCGGAATTACATCGTAGAAAACGTAAGCCAGGCAGGTGAAGTTCCGGCAACCGGTTATGTTCCTGCAGGTGTTAATGACGCAGCAGGCCCGGGAAGCGACGATTTCCGTACCGTAGGCGGCGAATACTACAGCGTTGCTGAAGAAGATTACGAGAAGAACTGTGAAGAAGCCCGTGCCCTGTTGGCAGAAGCCGGCTATCCAAACGGTGAAGGCTTCCCGACCGTAGAATATATGTACAACACTAACGATAAGCACAAAGCTATCGGCGAGGCACTGCAGAATATGTGGCAGGAACAGTTAGGCGTTACGGTTAATTTAAGCAACCAGGACTGGAACGTATTCTTAGAGAGCAGAAAACAGGGCGATTACCAGATTGCAAGAAACGGCTGGATTGCCGACTACAACGATCCCTGCTCCTTCCTGGATATGTGGTACACCGGCGGCGGAAACAACGACGCACAGTATTCCAATAAGGATTATGATGCAAAGATTGACGCAGCAAAGGCTACGGCTGTACAGGAAGAACGTATGAAGGCTTTCCATGAGGCAGAAGATATCCTGATCGAACAGGATAACGTGCTGGCTCCGGTATACTTCTATACACAGCCATATATGATTAAGGATGATATTCAAGGTATGTACTATACGCCATTAGGATACTTCTTCTTTGGCTATACGACCAGAAACTAAGTATCTGTAGTTTTATCAAGCTGAATATTGTAAATAGGGCGGAAAAGCTCCTGGTGAATTCCAGGGGCTTTTTTCAATATGAATAGGAAAATGACGACGAGCCGGATTTTTTATTTGATAAAATGGACAACGTATAGGTTGTATAAAGGCATTGACAATGTATATACTATTGTATATACTAAACATAAGGAGGGAGAGGATTTTATGCAGGCAACAATACAAAAATGGGGAAATTCACAAGGGATAAGAATACCAAAAGCGTTTCTTGAAGCATTAGGTATGGCAGAAAATGATATTGTAGAACTTAATCGAGTTGAGGATAACCTTGTGATTACGAAGGTGAAAAAAGAAAAAGAACTTACATTGGAAGAAATATTCAAAGATTACAAAGGGGAATATATGGCTGAGGAATTTGACTGGGGTTCTCCTGCTGGAAGGGAAGTGTGGTAGTGTATCATCCAAAACAAGGAGATATTGTATTCCTGGATTTTAGTCCGCAGGCAGG
>CAJUDX010000001.1:46696-143321 GCA_910584785.1 uncultured Lachnospiraceae bacterium
GCAGGCAGGAAGAAGACCTGGAATAGTTATCAGCAATGAACAGTTTTTTATAAGGACTAAATTTGCGATAGTGTGTCCAATTACAAATACAAGCAACAAGTTTCCTCTGCATATTCCATTGGATAACCGAACAAAAACAACGGGGGTAATATTGACAGAACATATGAAATGTTTGGACGTAATCTGTAGAAACATTCAATTCGCTGAGAAACTGCCGGAAGATTTATTAGAAAAGACATTGGCATATGTAAAGGCATTTTTCTGATAAAAGTTTTTTTTGCTGCGTCTTGTTTCTGAAATTCATAAATTTTATAAAAATACTACTTTTTTAAACCACCCATTTATGGTATACTTAAAAAAGTGCAGCAGATGCTGATGGGAAAAAGTGCAGCGGTGCTGACGAGAGATTACAGGAGAAAAACGATGGAATCAAAGCGAGTACTGTTAAAATTAAGCGGAGAGGCTCTGGCTGGCTCGAAAAAGACGGGGTTTGATGAGGAAACCGTTAAGGAGGTAGCCCGCCAGGTGAAGCTTTCTGTGGACGCCGGCGTGGAGGTCGGCATTGTCATTGGAGGGGGAAACTTCTGGAGAGGGCGTACCAGCGAGGCGATTGACCGTCCGAAAGCCGACCAGATTGGGATGCTGGCTACCGTGATGAACTGCATCTATGTTTCAGAGATTTTCCGCAATGCAGGGATGAAGACGGAGATTTTTACACCCTTTGCCTGCGGTACGATGACGCAGATGTTTTCTAAGGACAGCGCAAATATGTGCTTTGCCCAGGGAAAGGTTGTTTTTTTTGCCGGAGGGACGGGGCATCCCTATTTTTCCACGGATACGGGGATTGCGCTCAGGGCGATTGAGATGGAGGCGGACTGTATTCTTTTGGCTAAGGCGATTGACGGGGTTTATGACAGCGATCCCAAGTTAAATCCCGAGGCGAAAAAGTATGAGGAAATTTCCATTCAGGAAGTGATTGACAAGAAGCTGGCTGTGGTGGATTTGACCGCTTCCATTATGTGCATGGAGCACCATATGCCGATGGCAGTGTTCAGTTTAAATGAAAAGGACGGCATTGCCAATGCGATGCAGGGGAAGATTCATGGCACGATTGTTACCGCATAACGGCAGCTGCCTTGGCTGCGGCAGACGATTTTTTGATTGGGCATAGCTTATCGGATAAATATAATGACGAGGAGGGTTTTTTTATGCAGGATATTAAAGTTTATGAAGATAAGATGAATAAGACATTGGACAACCTTCAGGGAGAGTATGGGACGATCCGTGCAGGGCGGGCAAATCCGCATGTTTTGGACAAGATTAAAGTGGATTATTACGGCACACCTACCCCGATCCAGCAGGTGGGGAATATTTCCGTTCCCGAAGCGCGCATGATCGTGATTCAGCCATGGGAGAAATCGCTGTTAAAGGCGATTGAAAAAGCGATCCTTACCTCCGATTTAGGGATTAACCCGACAAATGACGGAAGCGTAATCCGGCTGATCTTCCCGGAGCTGACCGAGGATCGGCGTAAGGAATTATCTAAGGAAGTAAAGAAAAAAGGCGAGAATGCCAAGGTAGCCGTGCGCAACATCCGCCGCGATGCCAATGATACATTTAAAAAGCAGGAGAAGGCAAGCGAGATTTCCGAGGACGATTTAGAGGAAGTTATCGACAAGATGCAGAAGCTGACCGACAAGATGATTGAAAAAATTGACAAGGCGATCGAGGCAAAGACGAAGGAGATTATGACGGTTTAGGCGATAAGAAGGTAAGTACTGTTCACATAGCTGCCGGTTACAGTGAACGCATGTGAACAGTAATGTTAAGCGTGGGGCGGGGTGTGAATCCTGCCCTGATTTTTCGTAAACGGATGTAAGGTTACTGCATGGGGAGATTTACGCCGGATGTGCAGAAGTTACCGTGCGCATGTAAACCGTAATCTGCAGAAAGGGAGGATAAGATGAATACCGAAGAGAGAATACCGCGCCATGTGGCCCTGATTCTGGACGGGAACGGGCGATGGGCAAAGAAGCGGGGGCTGCCCCGGACGATGGGGCATAAAGAGGGCTGCAAGACGGTGGAAAAAACCGTGGAGATTGCAGCCAGGATGGGCATTGAATATTTGACGGTTTATGGGTTTTCTACGGAAAACTGGAAGCGTTCTTCGGAGGAAGTAGGAGCGCTGATGCAGCTTTTCCGCTACTATATGGTTCGTCTGTTAAAGATTGCAAAGCAAAATAATGTCCGGGTGAAGATGATTGGCGACAGACGAAGATTTGATGAGGATATTATTGAGGGAATTAACCGCCTGGAGCGGGAAACGAAAGAGAATACCGGACTGACCTTTGTGATTGCGGTAAATTACGGGGCAAGGGATGAGATAACGAGAGCGGTGTCCCGGCTAGCGGCAGACTGTGTGCAGGGCAGGGTGAAGGCAGAGGAGATTACAGAGGATGTTCTTTCCTCCTATCTGGATACGGCGGGGATGCCGGACCCGGATCTTTTAATCCGTACCAGCGGGGAAATCCGTCTGTCTAATTATCTGCTCTGGCAGCTGGCCTATACGGAAATCTATGTTACTGACTGTTTATGGCCGGATTTTAATGAAGAGGAATTGAAAAGGGCAGTTGTGCAGTATAATAAAAGAGAGCGGAGATTTGGGGGAGTGAAGTAGAAAATGATGGGTAAGCAACGGAGTGAAGAGGCTGTCCCGCTTTAATGGGAATTTTGCGTTTTTTGCTGTAAACTCCGGGCACTCCACAGGGGATAAGGAGGATAAAATGTTTGCAACCAGGCTTATCAGCGGAATTATTTTGGTTGTGCTGGCACTTTTTTTGGTGGGACAGGGAGGAGTTGTTTTGTTTTTGGCCTCTCTTGGCATTTCCGTGATCGGGCAGTATGAACTGTATCGGGTGACGAAGATGGAAGATAAGCTGTTAGGCGCTGTGGGCTATGCAGCCGGGGCAGCCTACTATGTGCTTTTGTGGTATGGACAGGGGCATTATATTACGCTTGTGGCTATCGGGGCGCTGATGCTGTTTATGACTATTTATGCCATTACCTTTCCCAAGTACGGGACGGAACAGGTGACAGTAGCTTTTTTTGGCATCTTTTATGTGGCGGTGATGTTTTCTTATCTCTACCAGGTTCGGGCAATGGCGGACGGAAAGTATCTGGTTTGGCTGATTTTTTTAAGTTCCTGGGGATGCGATACCTGCGCTTACTGTGTGGGAATGCTGCTTGGGAAGCATAAGCTGGCACCGGTGCTCAGCCCGAAAAAATCTATTGAGGGAGCTGTGGGCGGCGTGGTCGGGGCAGCCCTTCTTGGACTGCTTTATGCGTCGCTGTTTGGGCATGAGATGACGGACGTGGCTAACCCTCACCTGGCCTGTGCGGCTGCCTGCGGGATTGCCGCGGTGATTTCACAGATTGGCGATCTGGCGGCTTCGGCGATTAAGCGAAACCATGAAGTGAAGGATTACGGACATTTAATTCCCGGACACGGGGGCGTGCTGGATCGGTTTGACAGTATGCTCTTTACGGCGCCGGCGATTTATTTTGCACTGACTTTTTTAAAATAGAGATTCGTGTGTTTGATTAAAGGCTGATGAAGTATTAATACTAAAAGAGGTAAGAACATGGAAAGAAAGATTGCCATTTTGGGTTCTACAGGTTCGATAGGGACGCAGACACTGGAGATTGTCCGCAGGAACGGGGATATCCGGGTGACGGCTCTGGCGGCGGGAAGGAATATTGAATGTCTGGAAGCGCAGATTCGGGAGTTTTCGCCGGAACTGGCCTGTGTATGGGATGAGGAAAAGGCGAAAGAACTGCGGGTTAAGGTGCAGGATCTTCCGGTGAAGATTGTGTCCGGGATGGATGGTTTGATTGAAGCGGCATTAGAACCGTCGGCTCAGATTGTGGTTACGGCAGTGGTGGGGATGATTGGGATTCGGCCCACGATTGCGGCGATGGAGGCGGGGAAGGATATTGCCCTGGCAAATAAGGAAACTTTGGTGACTGCCGGACATTTGATTATGGATTTGGCGAAGAGAAAGGGAGTAAGGATTCTTCCGGTGGATTCTGAGCACAGTGCGATTTTCCAGTGTCTGCACGGCGAACGGTCGGATCGTCTGTATGGCGGGTGGACAGATGATGTAAGCCTAGGCAGAGCCGGACAGGATGAAGGGCAGACAGCGGGGAATACGATTGCAAAGATTCTTCTGACAGCTTCGGGCGGGCCGTTCCGAGGACGGACGAAAGAACAACTTAAAAACGTTCAGTTGGAAGACGCCTTAAAGCATCCGAACTGGGCGATGGGGCAGAAGATTACCATTGATTCTTCGACCATGGTCAATAAGGGACTGGAAGTGATGGAGGCCCGCTGGCTGTTTGATGTGGGCTTTGACCAGATTCAGGTAGTGATTCAGCCGCAGAGCATTATTCATTCGATGGTGGAATTTGAGGACGGGGCGGTGCTGGCACAGCTTGGCACGCCGGATATGAAGCTGCCCATCCAGTATGCGCTTTATTATCCTAAGCGGCGCTTCCTTGCAGGGGATCGGCTGGATTTTGAAAAGCTTCAGGAAATTCGGTTTGAGAAGCCAGATCGGGAAACCTTCCGTGGTCTGGCTCTGGCCTATCAGGCGGGGCGGGAAGGAGGCACGGTGCCTACGGTGTTTAATGCAGCTAATGAAACGGCAGTGCGTCTTTTCTTGCAGAGAAAGATTTCCTATCTGCAGATTGTGGAATTGATTGAACGGGCGATGGAGGGGCATAGGAAGGCAGAAAATCCTTCCGTGGAGCGGATATTGGAAGCGGAAGCGGAGGCCGAGGAATTTGTGCTGCAGGCGGCGTCCGGGATGAGATGAAAAGCCGGGATAAGAGTCCGTGGAATGGAAGAATGAAATAGATGGAAGAAAGAAATAGTAATAGAAGAAAGAAATAGTTATAAAAGAAAGAAATCAATGGAAGAAAGAGATAGAAAGCAGGTGGTAAATTGCTGAATATAGTTGCTGCAATCCTGTTATTTGGATTTATTATTATGTTTCATGAACTGGGTCACTTTCTGCTGGCGAAGGCCAATGGGGTGGCGGTGATGGAGTTTTCCATCGGCATGGGGCCAAGGCTGGCTTCGGTGGTGTGGAGGGGGACGCGGTATTCGCTGAAAATCCTTCCCCTCGGCGGTTCCTGTGCCATGGCTGATGAAGATACGGACAGCGGCGATCCGAACGGATTTTTAAGCAAGTCGGTCTGGGCAAGGATTTCGGTGATTGCGGCGGGGCCGGTGTTTAATTTTATTCTGGCGTTTATTTTCGGTGTGATTATTGTCTGGTACTGCGGGTATGATCTGCCTGTGATTTCCGGGATTATGGAAGGTTATCCGGCGGAGGCTGCGGGAATCGAGGAGGGCGATATTATTTTCTCGATTAACGGGAAAAAACTGATGGAATACCGGGATTTGCAGCAGTATTTAATGCTTCACCCGGAAGAAGAACTGATCATGGAGTGCGGGCGGCTGACCGACGAGGCGAAGGCGGCGGGAGTAAACTGGTATACGTATTCCGGGAAGGAACAGGTAAAACGCTATACGGCGACGCTGGCAACGCGCTACAGCGAGGAAAATAAAGCTTATATGATGGGCATTGAGCATCAGATGGAGTACCATAAGCCCAAGGGAATCGGACATTTGTTCAGCCTGGGCTGGCATGAGGTGATTTTCCAGGGAAGATCGGCAATTGAGAGTTTCCGGCTTTTGTTCCGGGGGTATTTGGGCACGGAAGATCTGGGAGGCCCGGTGCGCATTGTGGCGGAGATGGGCGAAACGGTCGGTGAAGTTCGATCGGCGGGGTGGCTGAGCGTACTGCTGACGTTAATGAATATCGGCGTGGTGTTAAGTGCGACCCTGGGGACGATGAATCTTCTTCCGATTCCTGCATTAGACGGGGGAAGGCTTGCGTTTCTTCTGGTAGAAGCTGTCCGCGGAAGAGCCATCAGCCAGGAAAAAGAGGGCATGATTCATCTGGCAGGAATGGTTGTACTGATGGGGCTTATGCTGTTGATTATGTTTAATGATATTCGGAATTTGATTTTCCGGTAGAGGGGAAAAACGCAGGTTTTGTAATAGCGGATAAAATTAGGTTATTGGAAAATGATTTGGAGGCAGAGTTATGCAGGAGATTCGTCGGGCAAACAAGGAAGATATTTCCCGGATTGCGGAAATTCTTGTATTTACCAAAAGGGTAAGTTATCGTCCGATTTTTCAGAATGACCAGTTCTCATTTATCAATCTCCAGGTGCTTCCTCTGGCGCAGGAATATCAGGAAGATAAAGGCCGCCTTGGGCGTACATGGGTGTTTGATGATGGATTTGTAAAGGGGATGCTGGAAACGCAAGGGGAGGAACTGACAAAACTCTATGTGGATTCTTTTTTCCAGGGGATGGGAATTGGTGCTAAATTGATGGATTTTGCGGTATCCAGGCTTGGGGTACGGTTTTTGTGGGCGCTGGAGAAAAATAAAAAGGCGATTGCATTTTATCGTACACATGGATTTGAACGGACTGGAGAGAGGATGCTGGAAGAGGGGACGCCGGAGTATTTGGTGGAGATGGAGCGAAGGTAAGATTGTATTAGGGAAAAGTAGAAGGTAAGATTGCCTTTGGAAAAAAGCATAAGAAAAAATGTATTTGGAAAATATGGAAGAAACAGGATGGGTGGAATCGATGAGCAGAGAAACAACACGAAAGGTTAAAATTGGAAATTGTGTAATTGGCGGGGGAAGTCCGGTGGCAATTCAGTCAATGTGCAATACACACACCGAAGATATCCGGGCTACAGTGGCACAGATTCACCGTCTGGAGGAAGCTGGCTGTGAGATCGTCCGGGTGACGGTGCCGACAAAAGAAGCAGCCCTGGCTGTGCGGGAGATTAAGAAAGAGATATCGATTCCTTTGGTGGCGGATATTCACTTTGATTATAAGATGGCGATTGCCGCGATGGAAAACGGCGCAGATAAGATTCGGATTAACCCGGGCAATATCGGCTCGGCTGACCGGGTTAAGGCTGTGGTGGATGCAGCAAAGGCGCTTCATATTCCTATTCGTGTGGGAGTAAACAGCGGATCGTTGGAGAAAGAGATTCTGGAAAAATATGGAAGGGTGACGGCGGAAGGGCTGGTGGAGAGTGCATTGGCTCAGGTAAAGCGGATTGAAGATTTTGGCTATGATAACCTGGTGATCAGCATAAAGTCGTCGGATGTCATGATGTGTGTAAAGGCGCATGAATTGATTGATCAGCAGACCAATTATCCTCTGCATGTGGGAATTACCGAGGCGGGAACGCTGTATTCAGGCAATATTAAATCTTCCGTGGGTCTTGGGCTGATCTTAGGGCAGGGAATTGGCGATACCATCCGTGTATCCTTAACGGGCGATCCGGTGGAGGAGATTAAGACGGCAAAGCTGATTCTTCGGACATTAGGTCTTAGGAAGGGCGGAATCGAGGTAGTTTCCTGCCCAACCTGCGGGAGGACACAGATTGACTTGATTTCCCTGGCTAATGCAGTAGAAACGATGGCTGCGGAGTTTGATGATCTCAGTGGTGTCAAGGTTGCTGTGATGGGCTGCGTGGTCAATGGACCGGGAGAGGCAAAGGAAGCCGATTTAGGGATTGCCGGGGGCCGCGGGGAAGGTCTGTTGATCCGAAAAGGAGAGGTTATCCGAAAAGTGCCGGAAGGTGAGCTTTTGCAGGTGCTTAGGGAGGAGCTCTTGCAGCTTCGGAAGCAGAGGATAAAAGTTAGTTCGTGTTAATTGAGGATGTAATAAATAAAAATGAGGATAATGTTTTGGAATACACACAGAAATAAAGCGATTAATGAATATATTGTATCTCTTGTTATGGATTATGATATTGATATATTTATTATGGCTGAATATAATGCGGATGAAATAGAATTGGATAGGTTGCTTAAAAAATATTATTTAAAACATTCTGCTTGCTTTACTGGTGGCTGTAAGGGAATGAGTATCTGGAGCAATTATGAAAATATGAAATCTGGTCCCCATGATACACATTATTCTATTCAGGTGGTTAATGATAAATATATTTTATGTTGTGTTCATTTAATATCTGATGCATATGGAGATATGTCTGATGAAAGACATAAAAATATGAGGGAGATAGTATATGAGATTCAACAATTTGAGAAGGAAGTAATTTCAAAAAATACAATAATTATTGGAGATTTTAATGAAGCACCATACGATAAAGGCTGTTTAAGTGCAGATGGTTTTCATGGTTTGCCAGCGTTGACGATAAAGGATAGACCAAATCGAAAAGTTGGCAGCACGGAATATAGAAAGTTTTATAATCCTATGTGGAATTTTATGGGAGATTTTTTTTATCCGCCGGGAACTTATTATTTGAATCGATCTAAATTATATTTACCAATGTGGTATATTGTGGATCAAGTGGTATTGAGTCAGGATATTTTACCATTATTTAAGAAGGAAAGTTTAAAAATAATAACTTCCTGCAGCTATTCTGATTTGAGGGATAAAAATGATCATCCAGATAAAAAGATAAGTGATCATTTTCCAATTGTCTGTGAAATAAAAGATAAGTAGATTTATTGGAGGTATAGGATGAATAAGGAAAAATTTACGTTTGAATTAATCGATAAATATACGCCAGATATTGTTATAAAAAATTTATTAAAAGAGATTGAGAGAGATACTAAAGGATATGTAATAGGAAATATAGACAGATATGATGGCCCAATTGATTTTTATACTAAACGAGGTGGAGGACTTGCGGCAGTTTTGGGAACAATGCAGCAAATGTCAGAAATGGTGGATATACAGCAGGATTTAGGAGAACAAGATCCAGAGCAGCATAAGTTTGAAGTTTTTCTTACCGTAAAAGGACTGGAACATTATAAATATAGAATGATGTTTGTTGACTATGGCACAATTTCATATCCAGTAACCATTATTCTGAATGAGGACTTAGCGGTTGCCTATAGTGGAAGACGAAAGGATGTATTTACTATTGAATCAATGAAACAACTGGAGGAGATGATGGATACTATTCTTAATTCAGACATGATGCTTTCTTTTATCCAAAGTTTAATCAATGAATCACTAAGACAGGAAATGAAGGAAATTTCATAAAAAATATAGAAAACAACACAGATATTGTTCAATAAGATGATACAATATGGAAGGAAAAGAAAGACAGGAAAGTAAATGGCAAAAGGATTTTTAGAGGTTTTTCCCGGATTGACCATAGAAAAAGAGTTTGAAGAGCTTTTAAAACTGACCAAGGTGTCCCGCGTGACATCGACCAGGGATAGAAGCTCTATTCGCATTTATCTGGAAAGTCCGAGGCTGATTCAAAAGCAGATGATTTATGACCTGGAAAACGGGATTAAGGAGCAGCTTTTTCCGGGAAAGAAGATGACGATTAAGATCCAGGAAACATATCGTCTTTCCGGGCAGTATACGCCGCAGAAGCTGATGGAGGTTTATCAGGACAGTATTGCCCTGGAATTAAAGAATTACAGCATTATTATGTACACCATGTTTAAGAAGGCCGAATTTATCTTCCCGGAACCAGATGTACTGCGGATGACGGTGGAAAATACCATGGTATCAAGGGAAAAGGCGGGGGAGTTAAAGCGGATTCTGGAAAAGATTCTTCAGGAGCGGTGCGGCATGGGAGCTGTGGTTGAATTTACCTATGTTGCGCCTAAGGAAAGCAAGCTTCGAAAGCAGGCGAAGGAGGCCGAGGAAGCGGCGGCAGCGGCTTACGGGGCTTATCTTCATGGTGCTACAGGAGCTGACTTGGATATGGACATTCCCTGGGATGAGTATGGGATTTCCGGGGCGAAACCAGGTGCAGCAGGTACACGGATGGAAGGAAATGCTTTGGACGGCGAGTCTGTTTTGGGGGCAGGCAGTACGGATGCGGGAGCAAAAACGCTTTCCCTGAAGCCAAGAAAAGCCGTGACAAAACAGGAAAGCGGCAGTTCAGGGAGCCAGAAAAAGAGCAGATTATTTGGGCGTGCAGGGAATAAAAGCCAGGCGAAAAATGGTACAGGAAAGAATGGTTTTGCCGGCAAAAGCAGCTTTTTCCGTGGAGGAGGTTTTCGAAAATCGGACAACCCGGATGTGCTCTATGGGCGGGATTTTGAGGACGGTTTTACAAGTATTGAAGCCATAGAAGGAGAGGTTGGGGAGGTTACGATCCGCGGGCAGATTTTGACGGTGGAAAAGCGTGAACTTCGGGGCGGCGAAAAAACAATTGTTATCTTTGATGTCACGGATTTTACGGATACCATTACCATAAAGCTGTTTGCCCGGCAGGAGATGATGGAGGACGTGGATAAGGCGGTGGTAAAGGGCAGCTTTGTGAAAATACGCGGTCTGACCACGATTGATAAATTTGACCATGAGCTGACCCTGGGCAGTATCGTAGGGATAAAAAAGTGTGAGGATTTTACCAGCAAGCGGATAGATAACCACCTGGAAAAGCGCGTGGAACTGCACTGCCACACGAAAATGAGCGATATGGACGGGGTTGCTGAGGTTAAAGACATAATTAAACGGGCAAAGGCATGGGGGATGCCGGCGATTGCCATTACCGATCACGGCTGCGTACAGGCCTTTACCGATGCAAACCATGCCCTGGACAAGGGGGATAAGTTTAAGATTATCTACGGGGTGGAAGGCTATTTAGTGGACGATTTAAAGCAGCTGGTAGAGCGCCCCTGCGGGCAGGATTTTTCAGATACCTATGTGGTTTTTGATATTGAGACAACAGGATTTTCACCGGAGAAAAACAGGATCATAGAGATTGGAGCGGTGAAGGTGGAGCATGGAAAGATTATCGACCGCTTCAGCACCTTTGTCAACCCGGACGTGCCGATTCCCTTTGACATTGAACAATTAACCGGGATTAATGATTCCATGGTGCTGGATTCTCCGCCGATCGATGTAATTTTGCCGCAGTTTCTTACTTTTTGCGGGGATGCGGTGATTGTGGCGCATAATGCGGGGTTTGATACAGGATTTATTTCTTATTATGCAAAAAAGCTGGGTTATGCTTATGCGCCGACGATTCTGGATACGGTGACACTGGCAAGGTTTTTACTTCCGAATTTAAACCGCTATAAGCTGGACACAGTGGCAAAGGCGGTCGGTGTGTCACTGGAAAATCATCACCGGGCGGTGGACGATGCGGAGGCGACAGCGGGGATTTTTCTTGCCTTTCTTCAGATGTTCAGGGAACAGGAGATTGAAAATCTGGATCAGTTAAATGCGCTGAATAATATGTCCACAGAAACGATCCAAAAGCTTCCCACCTACCATGTGATTATTCTGGCAAAGAATGATGTGGGGCGGATTAATCTCTACCGTCTGGTTTCGCTTTCCCATCTGGAGTACTATGCCCGCAGGCCCCGGATTCCCAAAAGTCTTTTGCAGGAGTACCGGGAAGGTCTGATCATTGGTTCGGCCTGTGAGGCGGGGGAACTTTACCAGGCCCTGCTGCGGGGTGTGCCGGAGACAGAGATTGCCCGGCTGGTGGATTTTTATGACTATCTGGAGATTCAGCCTTTGGGCAATAATGCCTTTATGCTTCGGGATGAGAAAAGTACAGTTAAAAGCGAAGAAGATTTAATTGCCCTGAACAAACGGATTATTGCGCTGGGCAGGGAGTTCGGAAAGCTGGTCTGTGCGACCTGTGATGTACATTTTATTGACCCGCAGGATGAGATTTACCGACGGATTATCGAGGCGGGGCGCGGGTTTAAGGACTGTGATCTCCAGCCTCCGCTCTACCTTAGAACGACGGAGGAAATGCTTGAGGAGTTCTCTTATTTAGAGCCGAATGTGGCGGAAGAGGTGGTTGTGACCAATACCAGGAAAATTGCAGATATGTGTGAAAAAATTAATCCGGTAAGACCGGATAAATGTCCGCCGGTGATTGAAAATTCCGATACCACGCTGAGGAAAATCTGTTATGACCGGGCACATGCAATTTATGGGAAGGAGCTTCCGGGAATTGTAACCGCCAGGCTTGAGCGGGAATTAAATTCGATTATCAGCAATGGGTTTGCTGTGATGTATATTATTGCCCAAAAACTGGTATGGAAGTCCAATGAGGATGGCTATCTGGTAGGTTCCCGCGGTTCGGTGGGGTCGTCATTTGTCGCCACCATGTCGGGAATTACCGAGGTTAATCCGCTAAGTCCGCATTATATCTGTCCTTCCTGCCACTACTATGATTTTGATTCGGAGGAAGTTAAGCAGTTTTCCGGGATGGCAGGATGCGATATGCCGGATCGGGATTGTCCGGTGTGCGGGAAACCCTTAAAAAAGGAGGGGTTTGATATTCCCTTTGAAACTTTTCTTGGCTTTAAGGGAGATAAGGAGCCGGATATCGACTTAAACTTTTCCGGCGAATACCAGAGTAAGGCGCACGATTATACCGAGGTTATCTTTGGAAAGGGACAGACTTTCCGGGCGGGAACCGTGGGTACGATGGCGGATAAAACAGCATACGGCTATATTAAAAAGTATTTTGAGGAGCGCGGACAGAGGAAGCGGGCCTGTGAGATTAACCGCCTGGTTTCCGGCTGTGTGGGGGTAAAGCGGACGACGGGGCAGCATCCGGGCGGCATTATCGTACTTCCTCTGGGGGAGGAGATCTATTCGTTTACTCCGGTGCAGCACCCGGCAAACGATATGACGACCTCGACAGTGACAACGCATTTTGATTATCATTCCATCGACCATAATCTGTTAAAGCTGGATATTTTAGGACACGATGATCCGACCATGATTCGTATGCTTCAGGACCTGACCGGGATTGATCCGGTGCAGGATATTCCGCTGGACAGCAGGGAAGTAATGAGCTTATTTCAAAATACTTCTGCCCTAAACATTACGCCGGAGGATATCGGAGGGTGTAAGCTGGGGGCGCTGGGAATACCGGAGTTTGGAACTGATTTTGCCATGCAGATGTTAATTGATACCAGGCCGAAGTACTTTTCCGACTTAGTGCGTATCGCCGGTCTTTCCCATGGCACGGATGTATGGCTGGGCAATGCACAAACCTTGATTTCCGAGGGAACGGCAACGATTCAGACGGCGATTTGTACGCGGGATGATATTATGGTGTACCTGATTAGCCGGGGAATGGAAGAGGGGCTTTCCTTTACGATTATGGAGTCTGTCCGCAAGGGCAAGGGGTTAAAGCCGGAATGGGAGGAAGCGATGATGGAGCATGGGGTACCGGGGTGGTATATCTGGTCGTGCAAAAAAATCAAGTACATGTTCCCCAAGGCCCACGCGGCAGCCTATGTTATGATGGCGTGGCGGATTGCCTACTGTAAGGTATTTTACCCGCTGGCCTACTATGCCGCGTTTTTCAGCATCCGGGCGAAGGGCTTTAGCTATGAATTAATGTGTATGGGAAGGGAAAAGCTGGAGACATATTTGGCAGATTATAAGAAGAGAAGTGACACACTTTCGAATAAGGAACAGGATACCTTAAGAGATATGCGAATTGTGCAGGAGATGTATGCGAGAGGGTTTACTTTTCTGCCCATCGATATTTACAAGGCGAAAGCAGTGCATTTTCAGATTATGGAAGATAAACTGATGCCGTCGTTAAACAGCATTGATGGACTGGGAGAAAAGGCGGCGGAGGGAATTGCCGAGGCGGCGAAGGACGGCCCGTTCTTATCAAAAGAGGACTTCCAGAACCGGACAAAGGTAAGTAAAACGCTTTGTGATTTAATGGCGAATTTAGGGCTTTTGGGAGATTTGCCGGAGAGTAATCAGCTGTCATTATTTGATTTTGGGTGAGGATTGTTTTGCCGATATGTTCTGAACCTTGTCCCGGACAACGATGGTGGGTTAGCCTTTAGATGTTGTGGATAACCTGCCAGCGCAGTCCGGGATATTGGTTAGAACAAGGTTAAAAAAACGACGGTAAACAGCAGTTGATAAACTTAGGCTGGTGTGTTGTTGTTTTCTTTTTTGTTCATTGCTTTTGGCAAATAGGGATATAATTCCTCATAGGATTCCTGTTCAGCATCGCTTTGCGGCGGGGTGGGAATCAGTCCGGTACAGTCTCCGGCAGAGCAGACCGGAATATCCAGATCGTGAAATTCCCGATGGAAACCCATTTCACCGACATCTTTGGCTGAAAGATGGTCTTTTTGCATTTATCTCACCTCATTTCTTTTAAAACTTATCCGACAGAGTCTGACAAGTATAATTTAGTATTAAGAGACGGCGGGGATTTTATACCTGTTTTTTGTTATCCGCAGTATTTTCAAATTTTGTGTTATTCTGTTATTCCTGTAGAAAGTGTGTTATTCCTATAAAAGTGTGTTATTCCTGTAAAACGTGTGGGATTTCTGCCAAAAATAAAAAAGGAGCCGGGATTTTAATGAAAAGGGAAAGTGAGTTCATAAAAATTTTAACTTTTTCCACTTTCTTTTCCTTGATTTATGGAGAGACTAACACTATAATAGTATGGAATGGCGCAAAATGGGCCTATTCAGATGGAGGAATGGAATATTTATGGACAACAATAATACACCCGAAAATAATAATAACAGCAAAATACCAAAGGGCAGTCAAACCGTGATTGTCTGGCTGGTGGCGGCTGTGATTACGTTTCTTGTTATTGGTCTGATGAAGGATGTAGTGACGAAAAATTCCACGCATGAGTTTACCTACAGTGAATTTCTTCAGATGATCGAGGATCGTCAGCTGGAATCGGTGACGTTTTCCGGTTCGGAAGCTAAGTTGGAGCCGACGAAGGAGATTACCTCCCAGTATCCTCTGGTAAAGTATTATTATACGGTTTTAGTTGCCAGGGACTTTACTCTGACCGAACAATTAAAGGAAGCCGGTATTGAGATGAAGGAGGAAAAGCAGGATACCAGCATGATTCTGGAATCCATTATCAGTTTTGTGATTCCTTTTATCTTTATTGTGGTTTTAATGAATTTTATGATGAAGCGCATGGGCGGCGGCGGAATCATGGGCGTGGGGCGGAGCAATGCCAAGGTTTATGTGCAGAAGGAAACAGGAATTACTTTCCAGGATGTGGCCGGTGAAGATGAGGCGAAGGAATCGCTGACGGAGATTGTGGACTTTTTGCATAATCCGGCAAAATATACGCAGATTGGCGCAAAGCTTCCCAAGGGAGCATTGCTGGTCGGCCCTCCGGGAACCGGAAAGACTTTGTTGGCTAAGGCAGTAGCGGGCGAGGCACATGTGCCGTTTTATTCGCTGTCCGGTTCGGATTTTGTGGAAATGTTTGTGGGTGTGGGTGCTTCCCGTGTCCGCGACCTGTTTAAGCAGGCCCAGGAATCGGCGCCCTGTATTATCTTTATCGATGAAATCGATGCAATAGGAAAGAGCAGGGATTCCCGTTACGGTGGGGGAAATGATGAGCGGGAGCAGACCTTAAACCAGCTGCTTTCTGAAATGGATGGATTTGATTCTTCGAAGGGATTGCTTGTTCTTGGGGCGACAAACCGACCTGAAATTTTAGACCCCGCGCTTTTAAGGCCGGGACGTTTTGACCGGCGGGTTATTGTGGATAAGCCGGATTTAAAGGGAAGGGTAAATATCCTGCGGGTTCATTCCAAGAATGTGCTTTTGGATGAAACGGTTGATTTTGAGGAAATTGCCCTGGCGACTTCAGGCGCTGTAGGTGCAGACCTGGCAAATATGATGAATGAGGCGGCGATCAATGCGGTAAAGAACGGTCGGACGGCTGTTTCGCAGAAGGATTTATTTGAAGCTGTGGAAGTGGTTTTGGTCGGCAAGGAGAAGAAGGACAGAATTTTAAGCAAGGAAGAGAGAAGGATTGTTTCCTATCATGAAGTGGGTCATGCCCTGGTAAATGCGCTGCAAAAAGACGCCGAGCCGGTGCAGAAAATTACCATTGTTCCGCGTACCATGGGAGCACTTGGCTATGTCATGCAGGTGCCGGAAGAAGAGAAATACTTAAATACCAAGAAAGAGATTGAAGCGATGCTGGTTGGCTGCCTGGGAGGACGGGCAGCGGAGGAGCTTGTTTTTGATACTGTGACGACCGGAGCAGCAAACGATATTGAAAAAGCGACCAAAATTGCACGGGCGATGGTGACACAGTACGGGATGTCGGAGAAGTTTGGGCTGATGGGCCTGGAAACCAGGGAAAATCAGTATTTATCCGGGCGGGCGGTATTAAACTGCTCTGATGCGACGGAAGCTGATATTGACAAGGAAGTTATGGCGATTTTAAAGGCTTCCTATGAAGAAGCAAAGCGTCTTTTAGCTGAGAATCGGGAAGCGATGGATAAGATTGCAGAATTTTTGATTGAGCGGGAGACGATTACCGGGAAGGAATTTATGGAGATTTTCCATCAGGTAACAGGGAAGAAAGACGGCGAAGGAAAGAAGGATGGCGAAGTAACCGGTGATGGCGGCGGGAGAGTCAGCCTGCAAAAGGCAGAAGATTCCAGAGAGAACACGGAAATAGAAGTTTTACAAGAAGAAACAGAAGCTTTACAAGAAGAAACAGAAGCTTTACAAGAAGAAACAAAAGCAGAGATAAGTGAAGTGCATTAAATACGCAGGAGGAATCGGGATGAAAACAGGAAGCTTAAGGGAACTGGCAGAGCGCTGCCGCTCGTATCGCAGATTTGAGGAAGAGGAGCGGATTGGCGAGGAAAATTTAAAAGATTTGGTAGATTTGGCCCGGCTTACGGCTTCTGCGGCAAATGCACAGGCCCTGAAATTCCGGCTGGTTTTTACTGAGGAAGAATGTGAGAAACTTTTCCCCTGCATTGCCTGGGCCGGGGCATTGCCCGATTGGGACGGACCGGAAAAAGGAGAGCGGCCTTCGGGCTATATCGTTATCTGCTGCGATTTACATCTTGGGAAAAATAAGCTGTGGGATGATGGAATTACAGCGCAGACGATGATGCTTGGGGCTGTGGAAAAGGGTTTTGGCGGCTGTATGATAGGAAGCTTTAAGCATGAGGAGGCTGCCCAGGTTTTGGGCATTGACCAGGAAAGCTACAGTTTGGATTTGATTTTGGCGTTGGGAAAGCCTAAGGAAGAGGTCGTGCTGGTTCCGGTGAAAGAGGACGGCGATGTCCGCTATTACCGGGATGAAAACCAGGTACATTATGTGCCTAAGCGGGCGCTGGAGGAGATTCTTTTGTAAAGCAGAAGATAGAGATAGACAAGGATAACCAGAGTTTTTCTGCAAAGAAATGAGGAAGGCTCTGGTTTTTGCTTATTTGCATGGAGAGGTGAGAAAAATGCCCTGGAAGCTGAAAGTAAAGGATTATGGGAAAATTAAATATGCAGAAATGGAAATGGCTCCTCTTACACTTTTGGTAGGGGATAAACATAAAAAAGCATTGGATATGCTTTTTTATGAGGAACCGGAAATGTGTCTGCATCCGCAGCTTCAGCAAAAAATGGCAAAGGTAATTTGTCAGTTGGTGAATGCCGGCCTTGGAATGATGGTTACTACACACAGCGATATTATTCTGCAGCACATCAATAATATGATTTGCCTGTCAGAAAGGGAAGATACGGAAAATATATGCCGCCAGCTGGGCTTTATTTCCTGGGATTTATTAAACTGCCATCAGGTAAAAGTTTATCAGCTAAAAGTAAATTCCCGCGGAAAAACAGAAGTTGAGGAATTAATTTGTGGTAAGAATGGGTTTGCTATTCCTACCTTTAATGATGCGCTGGATAAAATTATGGATGAAGCCTATTTAATTCAAGGACAGGATTAAGAATATGGGAGAGGACAAAAGAGAATTTATTTTACGTCATTTAATGCAGCCCGGCTTTATGACACATGAGAGCCAAACGATGATTTTAGAAGAAAAAGAAGATTCGGGGAAAAGCCGATTAGTTGTTCAGTTGTTTTCTGAAGAAAATTTATGGAAAAAAATGAAGGTTGCTGATGCAGCCCCGCTCCTGCGCAAGAGTCCGGCAAGCCGGACTCTTTAATGATTCTGTTAAAATTAATTTTTACGTTTTGTACAGCGGATCGTATATTTTTTATTGTTGATTACATTTCCCTCCAGCCGTTTATTGGTTAAGGTGACGGTCCAGTTCCGCATGGAATAGCCTGACGCCTGGTTGAGCCAGCGTTCATAGCGAAGTTCGTAGGTATTCCCTGTTTTTTGGGTTACTGTGCACAGATAGCTGCCTCCTTTTGTGTTGTCCTCTTCTTCCGGATCGTAGAAGATAAACTCTGCCATCAGATCTCCATCCTCTTCAAAAATCGAGAGTTCCACGCTGCTTTTTCCCCTGGAATCCGTAAAGGAACCCTTGTATTCGCCGATGATTTCTGCGGTTTCTTCGTTTTCCTCATCGTTTGTCTGTGTGTTGGTTTGTGCTGTTTGGTTTGTCTGTACTAACTGTGTCTGCACTATTCCGTTGACTGACCAGGCTCCGTTGGCATCCAGCAAATAGCCGTCCGGCGTAACACTCCAGGGTACACAGTAGCAATATTCATTAAAGTAATAGCATTCGGCAATACCATCATTATTTCCGTCAATCCAGTGCCAGCCTGTAGGCGCACAGGTGCCGTCTCCCCGATCATACCACCAGCCATATTCGCTGTTCTTCCATTCTCCGGCAAAGGCCGGCAGGCTTAATGTCAAAGCCAGAGCAGCCGTACATACAGAACCTGTTAAAAAACGTTTCATTCTCTTCCCTCCTGGTTTTTGTTGCTTTTTTTGCTGTTTGTTTCATTCGGTTTAATGTTGCTGTTTACTATTTTACCATAGAGAAAGAAAAAGATAAACCAGGCAGGAAGAATTTATGGTAAAATATTGGTAAACTGGTTTGTGCCAAATATTGTGCCCTGCCGTGAAGTTAAAGCTTAAACGGTAATCAGGCAAATGAGGTTTGTGTCAAACTATTGAACCCTGCCGTGTGGGCATAAGGATAGATGGGAGGAAAGTTGGTTATGGCGGAAGAAATAAGAAAAGAAGTGCAGAAAGAAATGGTTATTATCTCTTTTACCGAAGAAGGTCAAAAGCTTTCACAAAAGATCATTTATATTTTGCAGAAGGAGGGAATTTCCTGTACAGGATATTATAAAATTTCTAGGAAAACACCCTCTGCTTTCCCGGAATCTCCAGTTTCATCAAACCAATCTTTTTTGCCAGATAACGTTTCTCTTCCAGCGCTTATCCCGCTTTCGACCTCCCTTACCCAGTGGACGGGCGAGCAGTTTTTACAGGCAAAGGCTTTGATTTTTGTCGGTGCTGCCGGGATTGCCGTCCGCGCATCGGCGCCATGGATCAGGGATAAATTTCAGGACCCGGCAGTGTTAGTGGTGGATGAAATGGGGAAGTTTGTTATTCCTATTTTATCCGGGCATATGGGCGGGGCAAATGCGCTGGCTTACAGACTGGCAGAAGGGATTCATGCGGTTCCGGTGATTACTACAGCTACAGATATCCGCGGCTGCTTTGCTGTGGATGTCTTTGCCAGGGAAAACGGGCTTTATTTAACGGATCGGAAGCTGGCAAAAATGATGTCAGCCCAGGTGCTTGAGGGAAGTCCGATTGGTGTTTTTTCAGATATTCCTGTCCGCCAGGAGGAAATGCCGGGATGCCGTCTGGGGCAGGCGGAAAAATTAAATCTTTATGTGGGAATCTGGAAAAGGGAGAAATGGGAAAAAGAAACATGGGCAGAACTTCTTTCCGAAAAAAACACCCTGCAGCTGGTGCCAAAATGCCTTGTTCTTGGCCTTGGCTGCCGAAAAGACATTGCTTCAGAGGAATTAAAAAAACAGGTGATGGAGGGCCTTTGCGAATGGAATATCTGGCCTCAGGCGGTAAAAAAGCTGGCGACGATTAATCTGAAAAAAGAAGAAAAAGCAATTCGTTTACTGTGCAGGGAAATGAACTGGGAACAGTGTTTATTCTCGTCCCGCGAACTTGCGGAAGCGGAAGGTAAATTTTCCTATTCTGCCTTTGTGGAAAAGACAACCGGCGTGGGAAATGTATGTGAACGGGCTGCGGCGCTTGGTGCGGGTTCGCCCTTATTGTTTGGAAAAAAAATAAAAAAGGGAGTTACGATGGCAGCTGCAATCTTATCCGGTCAGATGGAAAAAAGCCGCTGCAAATAAGCTTTGGAACCTTTGCAGCGGGCTTTGTGAGAGTGTTTGAAAGCAAGTTGATCATAAACCCTGGTCCTGCTCCATGGTCAACCAATTATTTCGAACAATTTTCTTACAGAGATGGATAATTTTGTTAATGGAAATTACGTTGTTTTACAGTATCCTTACTTTGCTTGACCTTGGACTTAGTCTATGGTTTAGGCTAAGCTCAGGCCGGAAAAACAGATGAAAAACCCGATAATAAAAAAAGAAAATAAACAAAAAGCGGGTAAGCATCCGGCAGATGGGACAAACAGAAAGGAGACAAAGAAATGAAAAACAAAAATTTAAAACTTCCGCAGATTTTAGCAGCAGCAGCTACCATGACATTTTTATCAGCCATTCCTGTTTTTGCCGCAGGAGGCTGGGCACAGGAGAATGGGCAGTGGATTTATCTGGATCGTAATGGAAACCGGGTAACAGAAAGCTGGAAAAAGAACGCAGCGGGGGATAACTGGTATTATTTAAAAGATGACGGCTATATGGCAGTGAGCCAGTTGGTCGAAGATGACGACGATTATTTTTATGTTAATTCCTCCGGCGCCATGGTAAAAAATGAATGGAGGCTTTTGGACGATGACAGCGATGCTTATCCTGATGGAACCTGCTGGTACTTCTTTAACGGCAGCGGTAAGGCAGTAAAGAATACAACCGGAAAAACGAAGCTGACCACGATTAATGGAAAAAAATATGCCTTTGACGATACGGGAAAGATGCTGTATGGCTGGGTTGACGAAGATGCCATGATGATTACCGATGAAAGTGACTGGACGGCTGGACTGTATTACTGCGGTGAGGCCAATGATGGGGCAGCAGTGGTGAATGACTGGAAGCTTTTGGAGGTGGAGGATTCTGAGAACGATACAGAAGCTGATGGAAATTACTGGTTTTACTTTGGTGTAAATGGAAAGAAATATACGGATGTATCAAAAACGATCAATAAAAAGAAATATTTGTTTGATGAACGCGGCGTGGCGCAATTTAAATGGAACTTTGCCACTTCTTCAAATTCGGCTTCAGATTCCGCCGCTTCATCGAGCAACTATAAATATTATAATAACCCTGAAGAATGCTGGCAGGCAAATGGATGGATTTACACTGTTCCTTCTGAGGAAGTTGATGCCGATGCCTATCATGATGATGAACAGTTCTGGTTCTATGCTGATAAGAATGGCAGTCTTGCCATAAGCCAGATTAAGACCATTGACAAATATAAATATGGTTTTAACGAAAAAGGAGAAATGCTGGAAGGTTTATATGCTCTTACTTTTGATGGAAAGAATAAAATCAGTTCCTATGAAAAAATAGAGGATATTGCCGATATGCCGGGAGAAGATGAGGAGTGTTCGGTGTATTATTTCGGCAATAGCCCTAAAGATGGTGTAATGGCGACAAAGAAAAATGTGGAGATTGAACTGGATGATAAATATACCTTTGGCTTCCGCTCCAACGGGGAAGGCATTCATGGAATTTCGGATAATGCAATTTACATTAAGGGACGTAAATTAAAGGCGGATGCCGAGTTAAAACTTCAGCCCGTGACGTTTAACGGTGAGGAGTATCTGGTAAATACTTCTGGTACGATTCAAAAGAAAAAGACCAACGTTAAGGATGCTGATGAAAATTATTACTGCACCGATGCCAGGGGCGTAATTACCTACAGCGGAAGTGAAAAACAGACAAAATAACAATAAAAATAAGGAATGGAAATTATGGGACGGGAATATACGATTGGAGAGACAGCACAGCTTTTAAATGTCACAAGGGATACGCTGCGTTTTTATGAAAAAAAGAAGCTGATTGTGCCGAGAAAGGAGGCAAATGGATACCGTTATTATTCGGGGGAGGATATTCAGCTGCTTTTGGATTTAATTTTCCTGCGTAAACTTCAGTACAGTATTCAGGATATCCAGTTACTTTGCGAGGATGGGGACATGGATTCGATGTGTGATTGTTTTGAACTTAGGATGAAGGAGGAGGAAGAACTGATTCGCCGCCATCAGCAAATTTTACAGCAGTTGATCGTTACCCGATACACAAGGGAGAAAATCCGAAAGTATTTTCAGCGTTATGTTCTCCGTCCCATTCCCCGCACTTATATCTTTTCCCCGACTGTGTCGGATTATGATGCGGTACGCGAAGAATGGTTTAAGCTGCTTGAAGAAAATAAAAAATTAAACTGCTACCTTCATGAGCAATGGAATATCTTGGGGGATAAAACAGTAAATCATCAGTGTTATCTAATTTTGGAGGAGCGCGCTGTTAAACTTCTGGGCCTGGAGGAAAACGCAAAACATGCCCCCTTCTTCTCTTTTGACCAGAGCGTTTATACCATTTATGCCTCAAAAACAGTTTCTCCGCAGCAGGAGGATATTCAGAAAATCATTCATTGGGCAAGGGAACAAAACATCGCTGTGACTGGGGAAATCCATGCACATTATCTGTGGAACCATTACCAGGAAGGAAAGCTGCAAACCTCATATATTGAACTTTATCTGCCGGTGAAGCCGGATTCATAGAGAGCAACAGCTCATTTGAATAGAAGGTAATCAAAAATAATCCGAACACAGGCATATAAAAAATGCCAGAACCCTTGTAAAATCAAGGCCTGGCATCTGTCTGTGTGAAGCAGATGACGGGAATCGAACCCGCCTCCCCAGCTTGGGAAGCTGGTATTCTACCGATGAACTACATCTGCACAACACAATTATTATAGCATAATTTGAAAATTTTGCAAGTACTTGTTTTAATTTTTTTTCCAGATTTTTTTCCTGTCTTTTTTTAAACTTTTGCCCTGTCGTTTTCTTTTGTTTTTTGTGTTTTTTCTTATTTTTCTATTTTTTCTTATTTTTCTATGTTTTCTTCCATTACCTTAAGGTTATTTTGCAGGCGTTCATTGTCCGGTTCCAGTGCCAGGGCTTTTTTTGTTTCTTCCACTCCTTTTTCTCTCAGCCCCAGCCGGTCAAAGGCAATTGCCCGCAAATCGTGGGGCAGGCTTCCCCAGGCGGTGGCTTCGCTGATATAGGTTTTAGGCCGTTCAGTAAGCTTCAGGGCACATCCGGTAAAGTAGAGCACACCTTCCCATTCCTCCTCCTCATAAAGCATCCAGGCCAGATCCATATAGGCTTCCCTCAGATAAGGCGCCTGGGCAATTGCCTGCAAGTACCAGCTCTTTGCCTCCTCATACTCTCCTTTATTTCGATAGGCCTTTGCAAGATAGCGCATGGAAGCCGCCCGTTCATCCTTCCAGGTTGCCTGGGGCATTTGCAGATGGTACATTAAGGTGCGGATACAGTCGTCCCATTGCCCATGATACATATATTCCCGTCCCAGATAGTGGACATTGCGGTCATCGTGCGGTTCTTCTTTAACGGAGAGCTCCAGCAGGGGAAGGTACTGCCCGCGGGACTTTTCAGGATCGGGGTGGTGATCCAACTGAATCCCGTCCACCAAGATTACCGGTCCCTGTGTTTTTTCGCCCACCCACTGTAAAACCTCATGGACAGGGTGTACCCAGCGAAAACCGTGACGGGCATGGATTTTTTCCATCCAAAATACAATTCCTTCCCGGCCTTGCGGCGTAAAGCTCCAGGTATAGCGGTATTTGGCCTGGCTGCATCCTGTTTTCCAGGCGTTTTCCAGTTTTTTCCTCCATCCCGGATGGAATACCTCGTCTAAATCTGTGCAGACGCAAATATCGGCATCCTCCGGCACCAGATCTAATGAACGGTTGCGGGCCACATCAAAACGCCAGGGCGATATCGTTTCCTCTGTCACATTTACACCTGCTTTTTGCAAAGCGCTGACGGTATTATCCGATGAACCGGTATCCAGCACCACGATTTCATCCGCCTCAGCCATAGATTCCACCCAGCGTTTTACAAATTTTTCTTCATTTTTACAGATCCCATAAACGATAATTTTCATGTTTTGTCTCCTTTTTATTTCCTTTTTTGTTTCCTTTTACCATCTTTTATCGTTAATCTTTTTCTTTCATTTTCTCTTATTTTTCATCTTTCATCTTTCCTTAAGCCCATCTCTGCTGTTTATATGTTCTTTCTCCCTGTTATTCTATGAAAGTTTTTCCTAATGGTTCGGTGATTCCCCGCGATGCATTGTCCATAACCTACTTGACATTTTGCAGAAAATCGTAGAAAATGGATAACATCAATGCAGGCATGGCCTGTACAAAGGGGGATTCATCGATGAAGATTGGATTTGACAATACGAAATACCTTTCCTTGCAGTCCGAAAAAATTAAAGAACGGATCAGCAAGTTTGGCGATAAGCTGTACCTGGAATTTGGCGGAAAGCTTTTTGACGACTATCATGCATCCCGTGTGCTTCCCGGCTTTGCCCCGGACAGCAAGCTGCGTATGCTGTTACAGCTGGCGGATCAGGCGGAGCTGGTGGTTGCCATTAATGCTGCCGATATTGAAAAAAATAAGGTGCGCCATGATTTAGGCATTACCTATGATTTGGATGTGCTGCGTCTGATTCAGGAATTCAGGGATAAAGGCCTTTATGTGGGAAGTGTGGTAATTACCCAGTATTCCGGTCAGGCCAGTGCTGACCAGTTCCGTATTAAGTTAGAGCACATGGGAATTAAGGTTTACCGCCATTATACGATTGACGGCTATCCCAGCAATGTCACCCGTATCGTCAGCGACGACGGCTACGGCAAGAATGACTACATTAACACCACCAGGCCGTTAGTTATTATTACTGCCCCCGGTCCGGGCAGCGGAAAGATGGCAACCTGTCTTTCCCAGCTCTACCATGAAAATAAGCGCGGGATAAAGGCCGGTTATGCTAAGTTTGAAACGTTTCCGATTTGGAATCTGCCATTAAAGCATCCGGTGAATATGGCCTATGAGGCAGCCACCGCCGACTTGAACGATGTCAATATGATCGATCCCTTTCATTTGGAAACTTATGGTCAGACAACCGTAAATTACAACCGTGATGTGGAGATCTTCCCTGTGCTTAATGCGATTTTTGAAGGGATTTACGGCGAAAGTCCCTATAAATCACCGACGGACATGGGGGTAAATATGGCGGGCTTTTGTATTATCGATGACGAGGCATGCCGGGAAGCCTCCAATCAGGAAATTATCCGCCGCTACTATCAGGCCTTAAACCGCCTGGCAACCGAGGAAGGGGCGCAGGAAGAGGTCTATAAGATTGAGCTTTTAATGAAAAAAGACAATATTACTCCCTCGATGCGCCAGGTCGTTGGCGCCTGCAATACCCTTGCCGCTGCCAAAAATGCCCCTGCCGCTGCCATGGAGCTTCCCGACGGTCGGATAATCACAGGAAAAACCAGCAGTCTTTTGGGGGCCTCCGCCGCAGTACTTTTAAATGCCATTAAGGAGCTGGGGGAGATTCCGCATGATATTCATTTAATTGCACCCTCGGCAATTGAGCCGATTCAAACACTGAAAACGAATTATCTGGGCAGTAAAAACCCAAGGCTGCATACCGATGAGGTCTTAATTGCTCTTTCTGTCAGCGCCGCCACCGATCCCATTGCCCAAAATGCCCTGGCACAGCTGCCCAAACTTGAGGGCTGTCAGGTGCATACATCAGTGATGCTTTCCGCAGTGGATATTGCGGTATTTAAAAAGCTGGGAGTTCAGCTGACGTCAGAGCCGGTGTATGAGCATAAGAGGCTTTACCGTTAAACCCAAACATATTTTCGATTTTTTTCTTTTTCCTACTTGCAATCTCCGAAATTTTGTGTTTAAATAGGATGCATGACGCATGTATGGAGGATGATTATGACAAAAGTACAATATAATGCGGATAGTATTACCGTTTTAGAAGGCCTGGAAGCGGTGAGAAAGCGCCCGGGCATGTACATTGGCGGTGTAGGGACGAAGGGTTTGAACCATTTGATTTATGAAATTGTTGATAATTCCGTAGACGAACATCTTGCCGGATTCTGCACGGATATCTGGGTAATCCTGGAGCAAAACGGTTCCTGCACCGTTCGCGATAATGGACGCGGGATTCCCGTGGAAATGCATAAAAAAGGAATCACCGCGGAGAGGGTAGTGCTGTCCACCCTTCACGCCGGCGGAAAGTTTGATAATGAAGCCTATAAAACCAGCGGCGGACTTCATGGTGTGGGATCGTCGGTGGTGAATGCATTGTCAAAAGCACTGGAGATTAAGATTTCGCGGGGCGGCGCAGTACACCGCGACGCTTATCAGTGCGGGGTTCCGGTAGTGGATCTGGTAAACGGCCTTCTTCCCACGATTGGAAAAACTAAGGAGACGGGAACAGAGATTAATTTTCTTCCCGATGATGAAATTTTTGAAAAAACGCGGTTTAAGGCTGAATGGCTGAAGAGCCGTCTGCATGAGACGGCTTACTTAAATCCAGGGCTGACGATTCACTATGCAAACCGGCGCAGCGGTGAGGAGGAAGCTATAGATTACCATGAACCAGAGGGCATTGCCGCCTATGTGCGCGAGCTGAATAAGGGAAAAACCCCCGTCCATGATGTGGTTTATGCGAGGGGGAGTGCAGATAAGATTGAAGTGGAAATTGCCTTCCAGTTTGTGGATGCCTTTGAAGAGAATGTTCTTGGCTTTTGCAATAATATTTTCACCCAGGAGGGCGGTACGCATCTGGCGGGCTTTAAAACCCGGTTTACCGCGATGATTAACAGCTATGCCCGCGAACTGGGGCTGCTGAAGGAAAAGGACGCGAATTTTACCGGGGCAGATACGAGGAACGGGATGACAGCTGTGGTTGCAGTTAAGCACCCGGACCCCATCTTTGAAGGACAGACCAAGACCAAGCTTGCCAGTGCCGACGCGGCAAAGACGGTAAATATGCTTACCGGTGAGGAGCTGGGGAGATTTTTTGACCGAAATCTTGAAGTGTTAAAAGGTGTTATCGGCTGTGCGGAGAAGTCGGCAAAGATTCGCAAGGCAGAGGAAAAGGCCAAGACGAATATGCTGACAAAATCCCGCTTTTCTTTTGACAGCAATGGAAAGCTGGCAAACTGTGAGAGCCGTGAAGCGGAAAAATGTGAAATCTTTATTGTCGAGGGTGATTCTGCCGGCGGATCGGCAAAGTCCGCCAGAAACCGCCGTTATCAGGCGATTCTTCCGATTCGGGGAAAGATTTTAAATGTGGAAAAGGCCTCGATGGATAAGGTTTTGGCGAATGCAGAGATTAAAACGATGATTAATTCTTTTGGCTGCGGATTTTCCGAGGGCTATGGGAACGATTTTGATATTACCAAGCTTCGCTACCATAAAATTATCCTGATGACGGATGCGGATGTGGACGGCAGTCATATTGATACGCTGCTGCTGACCTTCCTTTATCGTTTTATGCCGGAACTGATTACGAACGGGCATGTGTATATCGCCATGCCGCCGCTGTTTAAAGTAATTCCCAAAAAAGGGGAAGAGCAGTACCTTTATGACGAGAAAGAACTTGAGCGCTACCGGAAAACCCATAAGGGAGAGTTTACCTTACAGCGCTATAAGGGACTTGGGGAAATGGATGCCGGACAGCTTTGGGAGACGACCTTGGACCCGGAACGGCGGGTGTTAAAACGAGTGGAGATCGAGGACGGGCGCCTGGCTTCGGAGATTACGCAGATGCTGATGGGCAGTGAGGTAGGGCCGCGCCGCCAGTTTATCTATGATCATGCGGATGAGGCCGAGATTGACGCTTAAGACAGGAGTAAAACAGTATGCCAGAAAAAATTATTCAGACAGAGTATTCGGAGGAAATGCAGCGCAGCTATATGAATTATTCCATGAGCGTGATTACTGCGCGTGCGATCCCTGACGCCAGGGACGGCTTAAAGCCGGTTCAGCGCCGGGTTCTTTATGATATGAGTGAGCTGCACATCCACCACGATAAGCCGCACCGGAAATCTGCCCGTATTGTGGGTGATACGATGGGTAAGTATCATCCGCACGGGGACAGTTCGATTTATGAAACCCTGGTGGTGATGTCCCAGGAATTTAAAAAGGGAATGCCTCTGGTGGACGGACACGGTAACTTTGGTTCCATCGAGGGCGACGGGGCGGCAGCGATGCGCTATACGGAGGCCAGATTGGAGAAGTTTGCCGAGGAGGTTTACTTAAAGGATTTGGATAAAACGGTAAATTTTGTTCCCAATTATGATGAAACCGAGAAGGAGCCGGAGGTTTTGCCCGTGCGCGTGCCAAACCTTTTGATTAACGGTGCTGAGGGCATTGCTGTAGGGATGAGTACCAGCATTCCCCCGCATAATCTGGGCGAGGTGGTGGACGGGGCAATTGCCTATATCCAAAACCCGGAGATTTCCACAAGCGAATTAATGGAGTACATCCCCGGCCCGGATTTTCCAACGGGAGGGATTATTGCCAATCAAAGCAGTTTACCGGAAATTTATGAGACTGGAACCGGGAAAATTAAGCTACGGGGACGGTTTGAGGTGGAACTGGGAAAGCGGCGGGCGGATAAGGATAAGCTGGTCATTACAGAAATTCCCTACACCATGATTGGCGCGGGAATTAATAAGTTTTTGCTGGATGTGGCAGATTTGGTGGAGAGTAAGAAGCTGCCGGATGTGGTCGATATTTCCAATCAGTCGAATAAAGAGGGAATCCGCATTGTCCTGGAATTGAAGAAAGACGCAGATATTGAAAGAATTATGAATATCCTCTATAAAAAGACCAAGCTTGAGGATACGTTTGGCGTCAATATGCTGGCGATTGCGGGCGGAAGGCCCGAATGCCTAAGCCTTAAGGGGATTTTCCGTCATTTCCTGCAGTTCCAGCATGAGAATACAACGAAAAAATATCAGGTGCTTCTGCAAAAGGAGCTGGAAAGAAAGGAAGTTCAGGAAGGGCTGATCCGCGCCTGCGATGTGATTGATTTAATTATCGCTATTTTGCGCGGATCGAAACAGATTAAGGATGCCAAGGCCTGCCTGATGTACGGCGATACCTCCCGCATCCAGTTTAAAACACCAGGTTTTTTAGATGATGCCGCAGCGCTTAACTTTACCGAGCGCCAGGCCACAGCTATTCTGGAAATGCGCCTATATAAGCTGATTGGGCTGGAAATTCTGGCACTGGAAAAGGAGCACCGGGAAACCCTGAAAAAGATTAAAGAATACGAAAAAATCTTAAAAAGCCGCAAGACCATGGATGAGGTGATTATTGCCGATTTGCAGAAGATTAAAGAAGAATTTGCCCTGAAACGCCGCACCCGATTAGAGGACAGCGGGGAAGCCGTCTACGAGGAAGAGGCTCCTGCGGTGGTTGAGATGGTGTTTGTGATGGACAGGTTTGGCTACTGCAAGCTGTTGGATAAGAGCACCTATGAGAGGAATCAGGAGAGTATTTGCACCGATTACTCTTATGTGGTACATTGCCTTACCTCGGATAAACTCTGCCTGTTTACGAATGTGGGAAATCTTCATCAAATTAAAGTCAGTGATATTCCCTGCGGGAAAATAAAGGATAAGGGAACCCCTGTTGATAATATCAGCCGCTTTGACGGGGGCAAGGAAAGGATTATTTATCTGGACAATGGCGGGAGGATGAAGGATAAGACCTTTATCTTTGCGACAAAGCAGGCCTTAATTAAGCAGGTGCCGGCGTCAGAATTTGAAACCAATAACCGGATGGTTGCGGGGACGAAGCTCCAGGAGGGAGACGAGCTTTTTGGGGTGTATCCGGTGGAAAAACAAACCGATGTGGTGCTTCAAACCAGCAATGCCGTGTTCCTGCGCTTTTTGCTGGAAGAGATTCCGCTGGTGAAAAAGGCGTCGAAAGGCGTAAGGGGAATTAAACTGGGCAAAGGGGAAGAACTGACCGCCCTTTATCTTCTGGGCGAGGATACTGTGGCGAAGGTAAACGACAGGGTGGTTCACTTAAACCGGTTAAAGCTTTCCAGGCGGGACGGAAAGGGAAGTAAGCTTCGTGGGAGCTGATGGGTTTTTTGACAGGGAAGGCTGGTGTTTTCCATGTAATTGTCTTTCTGCGGCGTACAAATGTAGTTTTCTTGCGAATAAGTATTGCATTTTTATTGGTTTTGTTATAGGATATTCGGGAATCTAATTGTAGTATTTATTCAGAAAATTCGAAAAAAGAGGAGCTTAACAATGGAGAGAAAATTTAAGGTCGGCGTTCTGGGCGCCACAGGTATGGTAGGTCAGAGATTTATTTCCCTGCTGGAAAATCATCCATGGTATGAGGTGGTGACGGTTGCCGCAAGTCCGCGTTCCGCGGGAAAAACCTACGAGGAGGCCGTGGGCGGGCGCTGGAAGATGACTACGCCCATGCCGGAAGCAGTAAAAAAGCTTGTGGTGATGAATGTGAATGAGGTGGAGAAGGTTGCTGCCGGTGTAGACTTTGTATTCAGCGCTGTGGATATGAGCAAAGAGGAAATTAAGGCGATTGAGGAAGCCTACGCAAAAACAGAGACGCCGGTTGTATCGAATAACAGCGCGCACCGCTGGACGCCGGATGTGCCGATGGTGGTGCCGGAGATTAATCCCGAACACTTTAAGGTGATTGAATTTCAGAAAAAACGACTGGGAACGAAGAAGGGCTTTGTGGCGGTTAAGCCTAATTGTTCGATTCAGAGTTATGCTCCGGTTTTGACGGCCTGGAAAGAATTTGAGCCATATGAGGTGGTTGCCACGACTTATCAGGCGATTTCAGGTGCAGGAAAGACATTTCAGGACTGGCCGGAGATGGAGGGAAATATTATTCCGTTTATCGGAGGCGAGGAAGAAAAGAGTGAGCAGGAACCGTTAAGGATTTGGGGTGCGATCCAGGATGGGGTGATTGTAAAGGCGCAGGAGCCTAAAATTACCTGCCAGTGTGTCCGTGTCCCGGTGCTGAACGGACATACGGCGGCAGTTTTTGTAAAGTTTAGAAAACAGCCCACGAAGGAACAGCTGATTGAAAAATTAGTTAACTTTTCAGGACTTCCCCAGGAATTAAAGCTTCCCAGCGCACCAGAACAGTTTATCCAGTATATCGAGGAAGAAAATCGTCCTCAGGTAGCGCTGGATGTGGATTTTGAACGCGGCATGGGGGTTTCTGTGGGAAGGTTGCGAAAAGATTCGGTATATGACTGGAAGTTTATTGGATTATCCCATAACACCGTGCGCGGTGCAGCAGGCGGTGCTGTGCTGTGTGCAGAACTTTTAACTGCGCAGGGCTACATTGAGCGCAAATAAATCTGCGGCAGACCGATGCGGACGGCAATCAATCAGAGAGGATAAGTAAAGAAAAGAACAGGGGGATTGGCAAATGGCAATCAATGTAGAACGTTTTGGCGAGACACCGCAGGGACAGCAGGTCGATAAGTATACGTTAACGAATGAACATGGGGTAAGTGCTTCGTTTACTAATCTTGGCGGAACCTGGATTTCCATGCTGGTTCCTGATCGAAATGGTCAGGTAGCGGATGTGGTGCTGGGGTATGACAGTCTGGAGGGTTATCTGAAGAATCCGGCACATTTTGGCGCGGTTATCGGAAGAAATGCCAACCGCATCGGCGGGGCGGCGTTCTCCTTAAATGGAGAAGATTATCCGCTTTCGGACAATGATGGCGGAAATAATCTGCACAGCGGCCCGGATTTTTACCATGGTCGGATATGGGAGGTGGAGCTGGATGAGAGCAGCCTGGGAAGCAGGGTGTCGTTTTCCTTATTCAGCCCCGACGGCGATCAGGGCTTTCCCGGCAATGCACAGATTACCGTAAGCTATACGCTGACCCAGGATGATGCGGTGGTCATTGATTATCATATGATTTCAGATGCAGATACCGTGGCAAATTTTACCAACCACAGCTATTTTAACCTGGCTGGGCATGATCAGGGCAGTATTTTAGGTCATAAGGTATGGATCAATGCGGACGCCTTTACCCCGGCAGACGCCGGTTCGATTCCCACCGGAGAGGTTGCGCCGGTGAAGGGAACGCCCATGGATTTTACAAAGATGAAGGAAATCGGGCAGGAGATTGGTGCTGCGTATGAACCTCTGCTTTTAGGAAAGGGTTATGATCATAACTGGGTGTTGCGTTTGGCTGAAACAGATAAAGAGAGGGGAGACGAGGTTTGTCTTTGTGCAAAGGCCTGTGATCCGGTTTCCGGGCGCTGCATGGCAGTGTATACCGATCTTCCGGGGATGCAGTTTTATACCGGAAACTTCTTAAGGGAGGAGCTGGTCGGTCCGGGTAAGGGCGGGGCAGCCTATGGTTTCCGCCATGGTTTTTGTTTTGAAACCCAGTATTATCCCGATGCTATCCATAAATCATCCTTTCCTTCCCCCATTTTACGCGCCGGGGAAGAATATAAGACGACAACGATTTATCAGTTTTCTCAGGAGTAGCCGATGGCAAAATCATTATATATTGCGGAAAAACCCAGTGTGGCCCAGCAGTTTGCCGATGCCTTAAAGGTAAAGGGCAGGCGGGGCGACGGATTTATCGAATCGGAGGATGCCGTGATTACCTGGTGCGTGGGGCATTTGGTGAGTATGAGCTATCCTGAAGCCTATGATCCTTCACTGAAGCGCTGGAGTTTGGAAACATTGCCCTTTCTTCCCAGGGAATATAAATATCAGGTCATCGACAGTGTGGCAAAACAGTTTGCCATTGTTTCCGGCTTATTAAACCGTAAGGATGTGGACAGAATATATGTGTGCACGGACTCCGGGCGGGAGGGAGAGTATATTTACCGTCTGGTGGCACAGATGGCGGGGGTTAAGAACAAGGAGCAAAAACGGGTCTGGATTGATTCCCAGACGGAAGAGGAAATTCTCCGGGGAATCCAGCAGGCAAAGGATTTATCCTCTTACGATAATTTAAGTGCTTCCGCCTACCTTCGGGCGAAGGAAGACTATCTGATGGGCATTAATTTTTCCCGTGTTCTGACCTTAAAGTACAGCCCTGTGCTTTCTGCCTATTTAAAAACCCGGTCTACGGTTGTATCGGTGGGCCGGGTTATGACCTGTGTGCTGGGGATGGTGGTCCGCCGGGAGAGGGAGATTCGGGAGTTTGTGAAAACTCCATTTTACCGGGTAATCGGTGTCTTTTGTCTGGGAGAATTTTTTCTGGACGGAGAATGGAAGGCGGTGGAGGGCTCAAAGTATGCCAATACGCCTGCTCTGTACAAGGAAAATGGTTTTAAGGAAAAAAAGGACGCAGAGGCCCTGATTGCCATGCTTAAAGAAGATCCGCCGGTTACGGTCTGCCTGGCAGCGAAAGAGGTAAAAAAGGAGACAAAAAATCCGCCGCTTTTATATAATCTGGCGGAACTGCAAAATGACTGCTCCAAGATGTTTAAGATCAGCCCGGATCAGACGCTTCAGATTGTCCAGGAGCTTTATGAAAAGAAGCTGGTCACTTATCCCAGAACCGACGCCCGCGTATTATCAAGCGCAGTTGCCAAGGAAATCGCGCGAAATATCGGAGGCTTAAAAAGCTATGGGCCGATGTCTGTATTTGCCGGGAACGCCCTGGCGCTGGGGTTGTGGA
This sequence comes from uncultured Lachnospiraceae bacterium, assembly GCA_910584785.1. GTDB lineage: Bacteria > Bacillota > Clostridia > Lachnospirales > Lachnospiraceae > Caccovicinus. Next base: position 80,430 of record CAJUDX010000001.1, read on the forward strand.
AAACCATTGGAAAAACGCGGTATGTCAACGATAAACAAATTACCGACCACTATGCGATTATTCCCACAGGACAGGGCTTGGGGGCATTAAACAGCCTGAAACCCTTATCCGAAAAAATTTACCAGGTGATTTGCCGGCGCTTTTTAAGTATTTTCTATCCTCCGGCGGTTTATCAGAAATATTCCCTTGACTTTGAACGGAAAAAAGAGCATTTCTTTGTCAATTTTAAGATTTTGCTGGAACCCGGCTATCTGCAGGTGAGCGATCCGAACATAGGAAAATCCGGCAGTGAGCAGGAAAACAGTACAGCGGCAGATCCGGTTAATTTGAAAAATGCAGAAAACCCTGCTTTTTTAGCCCAGTTAAAGACATTAAAAAAGGGTGATGTTTTGCCGGTTTCTGATTTTACCATTAAAGAAGGTGAGACTTCGCCGCCCAAGCGCTACACCTCCGGTTCCATGATCCTTGCCATGGAAAATGCAGGGCAATTGATCGAAGATGAAGAGCTGCGGGCACAGATTAAGGGAAGCGGTATCGGCACCAGTGCAACGCGTGCGGAGATTTTAAAAAAGCTTGTTCATATTGAATATATGGCGTTAAATAAAAAAACGCAGGTGATTACCCCTACCCTTTTGGGCGAAATGATTTATGAGGTAGTCTTTGCCTCGATTCGTCAGCTTTTAAATCCTGAACTGACGGCAAGTTGGGAAAAGGGGCTGACCTATGTGGCGGAGGGCAGTATTTCCAGCGAGGAATATATGGAAAAGCTAAACCGCTTTGTGGCTGGCCGGACCATGAATGTAAAGCAATTGAGCAACAGCAGTTTACTAAGGGAAAACTTTGACCGGGCTGCCGCATTTTACCAGCCGCAGGCAAAAGGAAAAAAAATATAGATCATGGAGGAAAAGGATAATGAGATTAGAAGAAATGAAGAACACTGCGCTTTTTGACCTGGATCAGACGATTGCCGCACGGCTGTTCAATATGTACACCTATCCCTGGGAGGTTTTAAGCCATATCGGAAAATGTATTACTTCCATTGGAAAACATTTGCCGGAGGAAGAATATGCCAAGCTTGGCGAGAATGTGTGGATTCATAAAAGTGCCAGGATGGCCCGTTCTGTACTGATGACTGGCCCGGCGATTATCTGCGCAGGCGCTGAAGTGCGCCACAGTGCATTCCTGCGGGGAAATACTATTGTGGGCGAGGGTGCTGTTGTGGGTAATTCCTGTGAGCTGAAAAATGTGATCCTCTTTAACCGCGTACAGGTTCCTCACTATAACTATGTGGGCGATTCGATTTTAGGCTATCGGGCCCACATGGGGGCAGGGGCAGTTACCTCTAATGTAAAATCAGATAAAACCCTGGTTAAGATCCATGCAGCAGACGGCGATGTGGAAACAGGGTTAAAGAAGGTTGGAGCTATGTTGGGCGATGGCGTCGAGGTTGGCTGCGGGTCCGTATTAAATCCGGGTACTGTGATTGGAAGAAGCAGCAATATTTATCCCCTTTCCAGCGTAAGAGGCTGTGTGGCGCCCAACTCAATTTATAAGAAGCAGGGCGAAGTGGTAGAGAGAGAGGAGAGGGAATAAAGAAAAGGGAAACAGGGACAGACAGGAGATAAAGGGACAGACAGGAAATAAAAGAGAGAAAAAGACAGCTGCGCAAGAGGTAGTATATTAGGTATTCTATCCTTTTGGCAGGTGTCTTTTTTCCTTAGTTGAGATTTCTTAAATTATTGTTTACTTAAAATCGTTGATTTATGTTTGTTTACAAAATGTTATTTTTTAATCGTAAAGTTACTTCGTCCCAAAAATCCGATCACCTGCGTCTCCTAATCCCGGACAGATATAGGCGTTTTCATTAAGGCAGCGATCCAGGTGCCCAACATAGATTTGAATATCCGGGTGCGCATTTTGTAAGCGTTTAAGGCCTTCCGGGGCAGCGATAATCGCCATAAATTTAATTTTTCTTCCGCCGTGTGCTTTAATAAAATCAACAGCAGCGACAGCTGAACCTCCGGTAGCCAGCATGGGATCGGTAACGACAATGGTTCGCTCATCAATGGGATTAGGCAGCTTACAGTAATATTCGTGCGGCTCGTGAGTAACCTCATCCCGGTAGAGTCCGATATGTCCCACCTTAGCTGAAGGAACCAGGGCAAGGATTCCGTTTACCATGCCCAGCCCGGCCCGAAGGATAGGAACAACAGCAAGTTTTCTTCCGGCAATCATGGGGGTCATACAAGTTTCAATAGGGGTTTCAATTTCTACATCCGCAACAGGCAGATCCCTGAGTGCCTCGTAGCCCATCAGCATGGCAATTTCCTCCACCAGGGCACGAAATTCATTTGTCCCGGTATGTTTATCTCTTAGTTTGGAAATTTTGTGCTGAATTAATGGATGGTTAAAAACAATCGTTTGTTCCATGGCGGTTTCCTTTCTCTTTTTCACGTTATTCATTAAGTGCTGTGTGCACAAAAAACAGTGATGGCATGTTGTTAAACTATCTGATGTATAGTTTATCCTTATGAGGGCAGTACGTCAAGTTTTTCTGTAAGTTCTTTATCGCTTTTCCAGCAAATTCTTTGATTTTACTTGGTTTCCGGCGTAAATTTTATAATCGCATAGTCGCCGATGGCATGGGGAACCGGGATGGAGAAGTAGATGATGCCCTGTTTTTCATAGCTGAAAGAGGAGGGCCAGGTTACTTCTGCATCGAACGGAAAATCGGCTTTGGTAAAGATATCGGTATAATATGCAATGTCCATCATCTGACGCGCCTCAAGTACATCCGCCAGGGAGCCCTTACCTGTCTCTTCAAACTGTACATCATCACTTAAAACATAGCCAGCCATTGTATAAGGATCGGCGAAGTCGGAAAGCCCAAGATCGGTACCGGCAATCAGGTCATAGGTGTTGGAATAGAATAAATTTACCGGGTGGGGGGCCCCGTCCAGTGAAGCATAGCCGGTATAAAGGGCAGTAATTCGTTTCCTGGTCAGCGCGGGAACCTGACATTTGATGTCAATGGTGCATTTTCCGCCTTCGGTGTCCCAGGCCTTTAGCAGAGAGAGAGCATTCTCCATTAAGTGCTGATTGATTTGATCCTGTTTTGCGGAGTCACTCATCTGGGAAATTACCGGGTATTCAATACGGATTTTCCCGTCGCTTTCATAGGCGGCAATCTGGTAGGAGAGGCTTTGCACCTCATCACCCTCTGCGGCTGTCTGTGTGGTTGGAGCAGGTGTGGTCTCCGGTGGCGCTGTGGTTTCCGGCTCTTGGGCAGGGGCTTCGGTGGTGTGGATGGATGAAAGGTCGATTTTATCCGGGGTTTCCGAACGGGATACAATCACAGCGACAGCAGCGCCGATAACAATAACACCAGCGACAGCAGCGCTGATGATAACATTTCGATTTAACATAAAGAATCCTCCTTAACATTTGGCTGAATGGGAATTACCCTAAAATTGCTTTTATTATATCGGAAAATCATGACCAGGTTTTGAAGAAAAACTTACAATATTCTAAATAATTTTCCATGATTCGACATGAGATTAAATAATTTTCCGTTATTTGGCAGGAAAAAGAAAAGAGGGAAAAGATAAAAGAAAAAACAAAAAGGTAGTTGACACTAACTTGATTATGTGCTATGCTTACCCATGGAAATAAGTTATACATAACTAACTGCATGCGTTTATCTAAGATAATAATGACATTCAGGCTGCTGTATGCTTTTATGCAGCTAAGTCCGGCTAAGAAAGGTTAGGAGGGATTATGATGCCTTTAACGATGGCGGAGTCTGGTAAGGTAAACCAGATAAAGAAGGTTGGAGGGAAAGAGGAAACGCGCCGTTTTTTAGAAAGCCTGGGTTTTGTGGCTGGGGGAGAGATTACCATTATTTCCAAAATCAGCGGTAATGTTATTGTCAATGTCAGGGAATCCCGTGTGGCGATCAGCCGTGAGATGGCGAATAAAATTTTAGTTTAAAGGAGAGCAGGGCAGATGGAAACATTAAAGGATATTGGTTGCGGAAGGTCAGTAAAGGTAGTAAAGCTTCATGGCACAGGTGCGGTTAAACGCCGGATTATGGATATGGGGCTGACGAAAGGAACAGAGGTCTATGTGCGGAAGGTAGCGCCTTTGGGCGATCCGGTGGAGGTAACCGTTCGGGGCTATGAGCTGTCTTTGCGCAGGGAAGATGCACAGATGGTTGAGGTGCAGTGAGGTACATGGGTAGCATGGGGGATGGCAGCCGTGAAGGCGCTTTTCTTTTTGTATTAAGTTAGATTGAACTAACCAAGGGGTTGGCGCGTTCATCCTTAGGCTGGTGTGACGGCACATGAATTTTCCGCCCAGCTGCGGGACGAAGAATGAACATATCACAATATAATGGGGATTGGAAAAGAAGAAATGAGATGATGCAGAAATGAGGAGGAAAAAAAGATGACAGTGAAAATTGCACTGGCAGGGAATCCGAATAGTGGAAAAACCACACTGTTTAATGCATTAACAGGATCAAATCAGTTTGTGGGAAATTGGCCAGGAGTAACCGTAGAAAAGAAAGAAGGAAAACTTAAAGGATACAGGGAGGCAACATTAATTGACCTTCCGGGCATTTATTCTCTTTCGCCTTATACCCTGGAAGAGGTGGTGGCAAGAAATTACCTGATTGGCGAACGCCCGGATGCTATTTTAAATATTGTGGACGGAACTAATCTGGAAAGAAATCTGTATTTATCCACGCAGCTGATGGAGCTGGGGATTCCGGTGATTATGGCGGTGAATATGATAGATCTTGTGCAGAAAAATGGCGACAAGCTGGATATTCAGGCGCTGGCACGTGATTTGGGTTGTGAGGTTGTGGAAATTTCAGCCCTGAAAGGGACGGGAATTGCACAAGCGGCAGAAAGAGCTGTTGCTGTGGCAGAGGCTAAGGCAGTCCAATTGCCAGTGCATCGGTTTGGAGATGAAGTGGAGGCCTGCCTGGAGGAGATCGAAAGTCAGCTGGGCGAGGATATTCCTAAAGAACAAAGACGGTTTTACGCGATTAAGCTTTTTGAGCGGGATAGTAAGCTTGTAGAGGGAATGCAGCGGGTGCCCAATGTCGAAGGTCTGATTTGTCAGGCAGAAGAAGTCTTAGACGATGACAGCGAAAGTATTATCACAAATGAACGTTATACTTATCTTTCCCGGATCATTGACGACAGTTATGTTAAACAGAGAAAAAACCAGTTAAGCATTTCCGATAAAATTGACCGTGTGGTAACGAACCGCATTCTGGCCCTGCCGGTTTTTGCCGCTGTGATGTGGCTGGTTTACTACATTTCAGTAACGACCATAGGAACCATGTTTACGGACTGGACCAATGATGTATTATTTGGTGAAATCATTCCGCCTGCTGTGGAAAATCTTTTGATCAGCATCAACTGTGCCGACTGGCTGCAGGGGCTGATCCTGGATGGAATCGTTGCCGGAGTGGGGGCAGTGCTGGGCTTTGTTCCGCAAATGCTGGTGCTGTTTATCTTTCTGGCTTTTCTGGAGTCCTGCGGCTATATGGCAAGAATTGCTTTTATTATGGACCGTATTTTCCGCAAATTTGGTCTTTCAGGGAAGTCCTTTATTCCGATGCTGATTGGCACCGGCTGCGGGGTGCCCGGTGTTATGGCCTCCCGTACGATAGAAAATGACCGTGACAGAAAAATGACCATTATCACCACAACCTTTATCCCGTGCGGCGCAAAGCTTCCGATAATTGCCCTGATTGCCGGCGCATTATTTGGAGGGGCGGCCTGGGTGGCGCCAAGTGCGTATTTTGTGGGGATTGCCGCCATTATCTGTTCAGGTATTATTTTGAAAAAAACGAAACACTTTGCCGGGGACCCTGCTCCCTTTGTGATGGAACTCCCCGCCTATCATATGCCTACCATAGGCAATGTGCTCCGCAGTATGTGGGAACGCGGCTGGTCCTTCATTAAAAAGGCAGGAACGGTCATCCTGTTATCGACAATATTTGTATGGTTTACCTCGTCCTTTGGCCTTGTGGGCGGACAGCTGGGTATGGTCGAGGATTTAAGCCAGGGCTTTTTAGCTGGTATTGGAAAAGCCATTGCCTGGATCTTCACACCATTAGGCTGGGGCGACTGGAAAATGGCAGTTGCCGCTATCACTGGCCTGGTGGCAAAAGAAAATGTTGTGGGAACCCTGGGAATCCTCTTTGGCTTTGCTGAGGTGGCAGAGGACGGAAGTGAAATATGGGGCAATCTTGCCAGCAGCTATAGTGCTGCCGCCGCGTATTCTTTTTTAACGTTTAACCTTCTGTGCGCGCCCTGCTTTGCAGCGATTGGTGCAATTAAAAGGGAAATGAACAGCACAAGATGGACCTGGTTTGCCATCGGCTATCAGACCCTGCTGGCTTATGCCGTTTCTCTTTGTGTTTATCAGATAGGAAGCTTTATTACTTTGGGCAGGTTTAAAATAGGGACGGGAATTGCATCCTTGCTTTTATTCGCCTTCCTTTACCTTCTCCTGCGTCCGGCTGGCGGAAAAAGCGAAATCAGGGTAAAAGGGCTGGCTAAGGTGTAGTTTGGGGGAGAGAAGAGTAGATTTTCTATAAAGTGCTGTGTCTGCTGGCAGGCACAGCAAAGATTAGATATAGAATTAGGATAGAACGAAGATAAGGAAAGGAAGGAAGAGAAGATGTCTTGGCTGATGCAAAATCTTGGCACAATTATTCCGGCAGTATTGGTATTTGGCATTGCAGCCCTTGCTGCCAGAAGTGTGTGGAAAAATAAAAAAGCCGGGAAATGCTGCGGAAGCTGCGGCGGATGCAGCTGCGGGGATGGAAGCCATCGCTGCGGTCATGGTGCTGACTTGTAAAAGTGAACTGTTCCCCGTCAACTAAACAATTAAAAAATATAAATTTATGTGATGTTGTTTCATTTTAACATGGATTTTTTTGTTGTCAGATGAAATAGAGAAGGTGACAGCTGAACAATATTTTTGAAAATTGGAAGTGTGGTTGAAATTTTTTTCGGGAAACTACCGATAGACGGTTAGCCCGTTATATATTATAAGTAAAAATAACCGCTTAGCTTGTCAGGCAGGCAAGGGCGGTTATTTCTGCGTTTTATCATTATCTCCAGAGTAAAAAATTATAATTCTCTATCTGTTAAATTTAAGACAATCTCTTTTTCTGTATTAAGCAGGGCAGCTAAGAAGCAAAATGCGCTGTTTGACATAATCATCGCCTTGCACTTGCTCATCAGCTGCAAATCCCGGTAATTTTCCCCCTGCACATTTCCCTCAACAAAGGTTACGCTTTCGAATGTGTCAAAATGCATCTCTTTTGCATGTTCTTTGCACCAGGGGATATCATCAGAAAAGACAAAAAGGTTCCAGCTGCGTCCATACTGTACAAAGAAGGCGTCAATACATAATTGATAAAAGTCTGCAGAGAAATCCATGTTTAATTGGATATAATCCCCCCTGCGGATATGGATGGAAATAGAAGGCAGCGTAGTGATTTTTTTAATATATTGCAGGTTTCTTTCGTCAGTAATTTCAGGAAATTGAAATTCTTTCAGAAAAACTTCCTGATAAGTTTCAAACCAGTTTTTATTTATCCAATAACCATGATAGTATATATTTTCGGGGGTGGAGATATCCAAAATTTCAGGAAAGTATTGACGGCAGGGAATATCATGCCGTTTTCCGTTGAATGGGTTAAAGTGCTGGCTGTCTTTACCAACTTCGGAAATCATTTCAACAGGAATGCCGTTTTCCATAAGAATCTGCGGAACACTTTTATGCTCCTGCTGCCGGGTATACAGGATGAAATCCCACACAGTTTTGTCAAAACATTCGCTTAACATATGAGGGCGAATCCCAAATACTTTTTCCAGTTCATATCCGTTATGTACGGTATTTAATGCAAAATAACTGTCATCCATATACATTACATCACCGGGATGAGATAATGCATAGTATCTGGCAAAGATATACTGAAAAGCCTGATTAGCCAGGCCGCCGTTTAAAAATTGAATCTTCATGCGTGTGCTCCTTACCTGAAAATATTGCCTGAGGGTCTGCTGAAATCGTTTATTTAACTATCATACAATAAGAAGAAAATGATTGCAACAGGTTAAACGATACATTCAAAAAAAGTTGAAATTTAAACTTATTCTTCTTTTTTTTTTGCCGATATTTAAAGCAGGAGCAATAGAGATGTGGAAGAATGCGTGGCAGTTTGGGCTTTGCAAGGAGGCAGGAAGCCGGCTGCGGCGATTGGAAGGTGGTTGATAGATTTGATTATACAACATAACATGGGCAGTTTGAATGCCACTAGAAATAAGGGTATATCCGAAGGAAAGATGAGAAAATCATTAGAGAAGCTTTCTTCTGGCTACCGTATCAACCGGGCTGGGGATGATGCCGCAGGATTGGCGATTTCCGAGCTGATGAGAAGCCAGATTCGCGGACTGAATCAGGCGATGCGAAATGTGGATGATGGTATCAGCATGACGAATACTGGTGAAGGTGCTTTGAGTGAAGTTCATTCCATGCTGGAGAGGATGAAAACCTTGGCGGTTCAGTCAGCAAACAGCACCTATACGACAGTGCCCAGAGATAATATCGATTTAGAGCGTCAGCAGCTATTAGAAGAAATTGACCGAATTGGTGTGTCCACCGATTTTGATGATATTCCTCTGTTTGGTTCCTCTGAAAACGCAGCAGAGAAAATAGAAGAGCTTGTACCTCCGCTGGAAGCTGATCAGATTAAGGGAGATAATATTACCCTTCAGATTGGTCATGATGCAGGTGAAGTTTTAAATGTACCTCGTTACTATATGGATAGCAAATCATTATTGCTTGAAAAGTGGACGGATTTTTCTACTGAGCATAAGGCAAATGAATCGATTGCTATTATCGATGCTGCGATAGAGGCTGTGGCTGATATTCGTGCGGAGTTTGGTGCAGCATATAATCATTTGGAACATACCCATAATAATTTAAGTGTTACTTCTGAAAATATGACTTCAGCAGAGAGCCGTATTCGGGATACAGATATGGCAGATGAATTTACTACGTTTACAAAAGATAATATTGTTTATCAGGCGGCGAACTCTATGGTAGCGCAGGCTAATGCTGTTCCGCAGTCGATATTAAGCCTGCTTCAATAGGGATAAAGTATAATATAAACAAGAAATAAAAAGCATAAAAAAGTTAAAAAAAGTTCTTAAGTTTTAGAAAGTAATGACGATAATTAAAAATGTAAGCTGAAAAGTAAATATAAAAGCTTTACAGACTTTTTCGAGGTAGGGCCCTCTTCGAAAAAGAGCCGGGGACAGGGAAGTTCCTGGGAAAGTATCATAAACAGGAGGAAGATTTTATGATTATTCAACATAATATAGCGGCAATTAACTCATACAGAAACTTAGGTATCAACCAGAGTGGTTTGAACAAGAACTTAGAGAAGCTGTCTTCCGGTTACAGAATCAACCGTGCAGGCGATGACGCTGCAGGCTTGGCTATTTCCGAGAGCATGAGATCTCAGATCAATGGTTTAAATCAGGCTACCAAGAACGCACAGGATGCTGTTGGCTTAATCCAGACAGTTGAAGGTGCTTTAACCGAAACTCACTCCATGTTACAGCGTCTTACCACACTGGCTAGCCAGTCTGCAAATGGTACGTACAATACAGTAGCACGTGGAAACCTGCAGCTGGAAGTTGATCAGCTGTTACAGGAAATCGACCGTATCGCTAACTACACCGACTTCAACGGCATTAAGCCAATTCAGGCTGACGTTGCTGGTACGAAGATGACCTTCCAGATTGGACCAAGTGCTAAGGAAACGATTGTAGTTAACAAGCAGGCTATGACTGCTTCTGCATTAGGTTTAAGAGCAGGAAACCTTACCAGTAATGCTATTAGCACTAAGTATGAATATGATAAGACTGGTGCTGATGATCAGAAAGTAAATATCAAGTGGGCTGTTTCTACTTCTGGCAACACTGCGAAGGTTAATGTTTCTACACAGACCGGTGGTAACAAGGCTATCGACAGAATTAACGATGCTATCAACTTAGTATCCCAGTACCGTGCAGGTCTCGGTGCTGCTCAGAACCGTCTGGAGCATACCATCAACAACCTGAAGGTAACTTCTGAGAACATCACCGCTGCTGAGAGCCGTATCCGTGATACCGATATGGCAGATGAGATCACTGCATTCACGAAGAATAATATTCTTCTGCAGGCATCTCAGTCCATGCTGGCTCAGTCCAACTCTGTACCGCAGAGCATCCTGAGCTTGATTGGATAATTAAGCAGTTTCTGGCCCGGCAGTCGCCGGGCCATATGATAAAAGGGCCTATCATAAAAAGTCATTTTCTGATCCGAAAGGTAAGGAAATGGCTTTTTATTATTATCGTTTGCTGCTGTTATCATTCTTAAAAGCGGAAAATACAAATGGAAAATGAAAATAATTCTTGTCTAAAACAATTCTTGCTTTATTATCCAGAAAACGTTAAAATAAGAAAAGGAAAAACGATCAAAAACAATTGTATCAGGAATATGGCTTGTAAGGAGTCTTGTAATGCAGAGCGAAAGATTAGCAGAACATGATGTGCAATATCAGAAAAATCTATCCCAGCGAAAAGTATCCGATAAAGCAAAAAGAACCCCAGGGAGGAAGAAACAGTTGAAAACGAAATCATTAAAAATTTCTCAATGTATGATTGTAAAAAATGAAGAAAATAATATCCGGCAGGCCTTATCCTGGGGTAAGGAAATCATGTGGGAACAGATTGTTGTAGATACCGGCTCTGCCGATCGCACGGTGCAGATAGCAGAAGAATTAGGGGCAAAGGTGTGTCATTATGTATGGACAGATGACTTTGCCGCAGCGAAAAATTTTGCCATTGGTCAGGCAAAAGGGGATTGGATTGCCCTGTTGGATGCTGACGAATATATGACGCCGGAGGATGCCAGGAAAATTCAGGAGGTTTTGATTGAACTGGAAGAAAGGGAGTTTGACGGTCTTTCGACGAATCTGCAGAACTTAAATGATGAGGGGGAAGCATTTTCCTTTGGCACGCAGGTTCGTTTCTTCCGCAATGACCCGGATATCCGTTATCGCAGGAGGATACATGAGCAGTTGGAAACCGTATCGGGAAGAAAGCTGCGCATCGGTGATGCCACGCAGGAGCTTTCGATTTTCCATACAGGATATCAAAAGAAGGCAATGGAAGGAAAGGAAAAGAAAGGAAGAAACCGGAGACTGATTCTGGCTGAATTGGATGAAAACCCGAATGATTATGAGATGATGGGTTATATGGGGGATGATTGTCTGGCGGATGGAGAAAGCGAGGAGGCAACGACCTGGTACCGCCGTTCGATTCAGCACATGCCTTCTATGCTGGAGCCTGACGACCAGCGCAGTGCTATGACATTTACAGAGTTTTTACATTTGCTGACGGAAAAAGAAGCTTTGCTTGGCGATGGATTACGGATGGATGAAATTCTTGGGACTTACCAGAGGGCGATTCAGTTACTGCCGGAGGAGGCAGATTTTGACTATATATTAGGACGTTTTTTTGCAATGAAAAATGATATGACCAGGGCGATAAGGCATTTGGAAATGGCGTTAAGCAAACTGGATCGTTATGGCTGTTATAATAAAGCAATGTTATTATCGGGAAATGTATTTGATGCTTATGAAATATTAGTACGATGTTATTATGAGACAGGAGAGAAGCAAAAGTGTATTTCCTATGCAGTAAATTATCTGAACTATAACCGTTATGGGGTGGAGGTATTGTTTTGGCTATTAAAAGCATTGCTGCCGGATGAGGGAGGAAAGGAAAAGGGAACAATGGAAAACGGGGCAGCAGGAGAAAATGGAGAGAGAGAGAAAAGAGAAGTTCTTGAGGCCCTTTCCCGTCTTTATGATGTTACAGCATTAAAGGATAAGGTGATTTTGGTGAAAACGGCGGAGAAGGCGGTGGGAAAAGACTTTTCGGAATTTTTGCTTAATCAGCTTTTTTCTCAGGAAGAGAGAAGGAGACTGGGCTATTGATCATGATAAGAGGCAGGGGAGGAGTTTAGTTTGAAGCAAACAATACAGGGGAAAATTTCCCAGTGCATGATTGTAAAGAATGAAGAAAAAAATATTGAGCAGGCCTTAAGCTGGGGAAAGGGAGTAGTGGCGGAGCAGATTGTTGTTGACACGGGATCTGCAGATCGGACAGTGGAGATTGCCCAAAGGCTGGGTGCAAAGGTTTTTCATTTTCCCTGGATAAACGATTTTGCTGCGGCGAAGAATTTTGCTATCGAAAAGGCGCAGTATGAATGGATTGCCTTTTTGGATGCCGATGAGTATTTTTCAGCGGAGGATGCAAAAAAATTAGCTGATGTATTGCATCATCTTTCGGCCCAGCCTGTAGATTCTGTAATGACTGCCTGGATTCATTTATATGATGATAAATCCATTATGCAGGTGGATTCCCAGACTAGAATTTTCCGCAATTGCCCGCAGATACGCTATCATGGTCGGATTCATGAAGTTTTGCGGCGTTCGGATGGAAAAGATATGGAAAATCAGGATGAGACAGCGAATCTTGCGATTTTTCATACAGGTTACGGTGAGGAAGCAGAAGAAAAGAAAAAGGCAAGTAAGAGAAATCTTCTGTTAATTCAGGCCGAGTTAGAGGATAATCCGAATAATTATCAAATGCAGGCCTATTTAGGAAATGAATATTTAGCACTTGCAGAATATGAACTTGCGGAAAGCGCGTATCGAAAAGCTATTTCCCTGATGCCGGAAGAGGTGCTGGGAGAGTATAGCGTAATTACATCGGGTGTTTTTTCGCGTCTTATCAATATATTGACCGATCGTCCAGGTAATCATGAGAACAAAATCGTGGAACTTTACCGACAGGCTTCCTTTGGCTGGCCTAAGGAAGGAGATTATGATTATTTGCTCGGAGAGTATTATGCGGGGCGGGAGAACTTCTGGGAAGGTGAAAGATATTTTAAACAGGCTTTAGAAAAGCTGGATAAGTATGGACATGCGCAGTATTCGTCTAAGCTTTCAGCAAGAATTATGCATACTTATGAACTATTGATTATGTGCTGCCTGAATAATGGAAATTACAGTGATTGTGTAAAATATGCAGCAGCGATACTAAAAGAAAATCCCTATTTAATGACGATCGCCATATTGTTTATTTCTGCGTTTCACCGGGATATGGCAAAGCGGGGAAGAGAAAAGGATGGGGCAGCAGAGGTGGCGGCATTGTTAGGAAATGCATTTTATAATTTCCAATCGCTTAAAGATCGAATTTTTGTTCTTCGTGCGGCAATGGATGCAAACTATGCAGAATTAGTGGAAGTTATCCGCGGATTATTTAGCCCTGAGGAGATAGAACAGGTGGATCGCGGGCTGGGAAAAAGGAAGTAAAACATAAAGAAAAACATAACAGAGTCGATGGAACATGACAGATAAAGAGGAGGATGCAATATTGAATAAAATAGGCCGGGCAAAGATTTCCCAGTGCATGATTGTGAAAAATGAAGAAAAGAATATTGTACAAGCGCTTTCCTGGGGAAAGGGGATTGTGGCAGAGCAGATTGTTGTGGATACGGGATCGACCGACAGAACCGTGGAAATCGCCCAGGAAATGGGAGCAAAGGTATATTCTTTTCCCTGGATCAATGATTTTTCAGCGGCGAAGAATTTTGCTATTGGTAAGGCTCGATATAGCTGGATTGCTTTTTTGGATGCCGATGAATATTTTTCTGGGGAAGATGCGAAAAAACTCCTTTCTTTGCTGGAAAAGCTTCATCCTCATGCATGTGACGGTGTGGAAACCAGGTTAATTAATTTAGGTGATGAAGGAAAAGTGATTTCTATGGATACGCAGATTCGTATTTTTCGCAACCAACCGGATTTGCGCTATGTCAGGAAAATTCATGAGCATTTGGTAGCAGCAGACGGACGCAATTTGCGGATATGGAGTGCTGTGGGAGATTTATCGATTTATCATACCGGATATGCGCAGAATGAGATGCAGAATAAGAAAAGCAGCCAGAGAAATCTAAGCCTTATCTTGGAGGAGCTTAAGGAAAATACAGAGAATTACGAAATGTATGGTTATCTGGGCAATGAATATGAGGCTCTTGAAGAATGGGATAAGGCAAAAGAAGCCTATCAAAAAGCAATTGCTTTGATGCCGGAGAGTTTATATGGTAAGTACGATATGGAAACTTCTGGATTTGTTTTTCGTTTGCTGGAACTGATGACCGTTTTTCCCGGAAATGAAAAATCAGATATTTTAGCTTTATATCAAAGGGCAGTGAAGGGGTGGCCGGAAGAGGGAAATTATGATTATCTTCTGGGTAAGTATTATGCCGGGTGCCATTTATTTGGCGAAGCAGAGCATTATCTTGAACAGGCTCTGGATAAGTTGGAAAAGCGTAAAAATCCACAGTGCTGTACCTTAATATCAGCCAATATAATGAAATTTTATGAACTTTTGGCAATGTGCTGTTTAAACTGCGGAAACAGAAATGGCTGTGTCAAGTATACGTCAGCATTATTGAAGGAAAATCCATATTTAATGACGACAATTATGTTATTTATCTCTGCATTCCATCAGGATATGGCGGCGATGGGAAGGGAAACGGAAGGGGCTGGGGAAGTAGCAGCGCTTTTGGGCAGGTCATTTTATGATTTCCAGTCGTTAAAAGACAGAATGTTTGTCCTTCGTGCGGCGATGGATGTCGGATACCCTGCATTGGTGGAGGTTATCCGCGCTTTGTTTTCACCAGAGGAGTTAGAGCAGGTAGACAGGGCATTGAATCAAAATAAGGGGGGAGCATAAGATGGCAAGAAAAGATCAACCAAAGATTTCCCAATGCATGATTGTAAAAAATGAAGAAAAGAATATAGAAAGGGCTCTTCTTTGGGGGAAGGGGATTGTGGCAGAGCAGATTGTTGTGGATACGGGTTCGACGGATCGGACAGTGGAGCTGGCAGAAAAGATGGGAGCGAAGGTGTATTCTTTTGCATGGATAGACGACTTTTCCGCGGCAAAAAACTTTGCTATCAGCAAGGCAACGGGAGATTGGATAGCTTTTTTGGATGCCGATGAGTATTTCTCCGATGAAGATGCGAAGAAGATTCCGGCATTATTGGCAAAGCTTTCGGGAGAGTGTGAATCCGTGCTGACAGCGATGCTTCAGCTGGACGACGCCGGGTTAGTTAAGGCTGTGGATACACATATGCGCCTGTTTCGTCGGCATCCTGATTTGCGTTATAAGAACAGGATTCATGAGTTCCTTTCTTTTCGGGGAGAAAGGCCGCCGCGGTTTTGGGATGCTACGCAGGAATTGTCTATTATTCATACAGGCTATACAGAAACGGAGAATAAGCGGAAACGGGATGAAGGCAGGAATCTCCGTTTGATTCAGAGAGAGTTAATGGAAGATCCCGATAATTATGAAATGCTGGTTTATCTTGGAAATGAATATGAGACGCTGGAGAAATGGGATCTGGCAGAGGATGCCTATCGCAGGGCAATTGCCCTTATGCCAGGAAGTGTAAAAGGTGATTATGATGTTTTGACTTCAGGCTGCGCCTTTCGTTTTTTGGAGCTTTTAGCTGTCGTTCCGGGAAAAAACGAGAGCGATATGATGGAGATTTATGAATGGGCGGTTGAAAATTGGCCGGAAGAAGGGGATTTTTCCTATATTGTGGGAAATTATTATGCGGTAAAGGGAGATTATGTGGCAGGAGAAAGGTATCTGCGCAAAGCATTAGAGACGATGGAGAGGTATGGAACCTCCCGCCGTTCTTCCTTGACGTCGGCAAAGATTATGGAAACCTATGAGCTGCTTGCGGTGTGCTGTTTAAATAATGGAGACCGGGAGGAATGTGTAAGATACACAACTGCATTATTAAAGGAAAACCGTTATCTGATGACAACGGCAATGCTGTTTATCGTTGCTTTTCGCCAGGATTTGGCAAAGACAGGTCAGGAAAAGAGCGGCGCCTCTAAAGTAGCTGCTCTCTTAGGCAAGTCATTTTATGATTTTACTTCTTTGAAGGACCGGATTTTCGTTCTCCGTGCCGCTATGGATGCCCGATATCCTGAACTTATCGAGGTTATCCGCGGTTTATTTACCCCAGAGGAGTTAGCGCAGGTTGACCGGGCACTGAATAAGACCTAATCACCCTCATTTACAGACACTGCCCATAAAGGTCCCCCGCTGTCGTAAGCCTGTTTTAATTCATCCATCAGCTGCTGCAAATCCCATTCTTTTGTGCTGTTTTCATAATTTGCAGGGTCGGCAATGTAAACATTTCCATTATCTTTGATTTGGGTAATGATAATAAAATGTCCATTATTGGTCAAGCGACCCTTTCCCATCAGCGCTACCAGGATATGACCGGACTGCAGCAGCTTTGCAGCATGTTCGGCGGTTCGTTCGGTAACGCTTTCCACCTTAAGGCCGTAAGCCGATAAACTGTTGGGAATTAAAGAGTGGTAAGAACCTCCATTGCGGGCAAAGCCTCCGTTTGCCGCTCCCCAGTCCGCCATTTCCACCGGAGTAACGCTGGTCGTGGTAAAGCTGTTTATGATCATGGCGACACAGGTAGGCCCGCATCCGTACCGGCTCATCGGGTCGGTGCCGCCGTAGAGGTAGGATTTCCAGCGAAGGTCACCCTGATTATAATAAAGCATAGCGCCAAGTGCTGTATCCAGAAAACAGGAATAAATCGAATCCTCCTGCTCTGGAAAAACTGGTTCAGCATTAAAATCCGAAATATCTCCCATGTCTGCGGTCAGGGTAATGCGGGGAATGGTTTCTTCCTCTGCTGGTACTTCTTCCTTTGCTGCAAGCCGTTCTTCGCGTTCTTTCTTCCATTCCTGAATATCATGGACAATGGCTGAGGCACTGTCCTTTACATCTTTCCAGGTAAATGGCCGGAAATAAGAAAAAAGACTGACAATAATTGCCATCGCCATGACTGTAATTCCGCCAATCAGCAGATTTTCTGCCATACTGTTTTTTTGGCGTACAGTTTTTTTTACCATGGTAAGAGTCAATCCTTTCCTGAATCTCAATTAATTTAAACAAAATTCTGACAAACCGCCAGCATGCTGACACATTTACTTTCAGGTAAATGATTTGGCGAAATGTAAACGTGTCAGAACACTATCGTCTATCCCTTTGCCAGCTGTGCCATAACTACCTGAGGTATCGTACTTAATGCGGCCTGCTGACACACAGCGCCAATCTTATAGGCCTCCATCGGCATCCCATAAACAACACAGGTTTCCCGATCCTGTCCAATGGTGTAAGCTCCGGCTTTTCGCATCCTGAGCAGCCCGGCAGCTCCATCCGCACCCATGCCTGTCAGAATAACACCGATGGCCCTTTGTTTGACATTTGCCGCAACAGAAGTAAAAAGAACGTCAACGGAAGGGCGATGTCCGCTCACCTTATCTTCATCGGTACAGCTTACGGAATATCCGTTGCCTAAGCGAACCACACGCATCTGCAGACCGCCGGGGGCCAATAAAATCCTCCCTGGAAGCACCTTATCGCCGTGGCTGGCTTCCTTTACTTCCAGGTTACACAGGCGGTTTAAGCGCTCGGCATACATGGAGGTAAATCCGGGCGGCATGTGCTGGGTAATAACGATGCCGGGCATTCTCGCCGGAAATTGCCGAACCACTTCTAAGATAGCTTCGGTTCCCCCGGTAGAAGCACCAATCGCAACGATATCGATATTGGAGCTTGGTGATGAAAAATGTGTACGTGCGGCAGGTGCGGCTGCAGATACAGGGTTATGATTAGCGACCTGCTGCGAACTTACGGTAAAGCGGTAATTGCCAGCAGTTCCACCTGCAGGGTGAGGCGAAACAGAATGAGCAAAAAGACGCACCTTGGCATTTGCACCGATAGAAAGCTTTGTCTTTAAGGTAGTTAAAAAGGCTTCTTTTCCTCCGTCAGCATCCATGCTTGGTTTTCGCACAAAATCAATTGCACCGGCAGCCAGGGCATCAAATACCCGAACATTGAGGGAAGATACCAGAATAACCGGAACCGGATGAGTGGGGAGAACTTTTTTTAAAAAATCGAGACCGCTCATTCCCGGCATCTCGATATCCAGGGTCATAATATCCGGCTTTAATATCGCCAGCTTGCTTTCGGCATCACGGGCATTAATGGCATAGCCGACAATTTCAAAGCGGGGATCAGCTCCTAAATTCTGCATTAGCCAGCTTCGGAATAAGAGAGAATCATCAACAATCATTAATCGAATTTTCTGCTGCATGGAGTAAACCTTCTTTCTCTTATTTTACTTTGAAAGTTCGCCGCCGAATAGGCGGCATCAATTCAGGGATTCCAAGTGCGCCCAGCAGACTTTTATTCGTGGTGGTGCACTCACTTGTGGGCGCATGAGGGTTTACTTTGCCGATTTGCGGTAAATCGCCGGTTGTACGTAGTCGTAGGGGCAGGTGTTTTTTGTCAGGCCTTCAGAATGACCGATAAAGAGATGGCCTCCTGGAAGCGTGGCATTGTAAAAACGCCGAACCAGGGCATCCTTTGTCGGCTGATCAAAGTAAATCATAACATTGCGGCAGAAGATTAAGTCAAATTTTTTCTTAAAGGTAATAGGGTCCATTAAGTTAAAGGTCCTGAAAATAACATTTTGTTTAAGTGCCGGAGTTACCGTATATTGACCGTTTCCTGATTTGGTGAAATACTTCTGCTGCCATGAAGCCGGGAGTGTGGACACACTTTCGCTGCTGTAATTTGCAGCGACAGCAGTGGACAGTATTTTTTTAGAAATATCGGTGGCAAGAATCCTGGTATCCCACTGGGAAGCTTTAGCGCCAAAGTATTCTTTTAAATACATGGAAATCGTATAAGGCTCTTCGCCGGAGGAGCAGCCTGCGCTCCAAATGGAAAGAACTTTATCCCTGGCATGCTTTTTTTCCAGATCGGGCAGGATAACTTCCGTAAAATACTTAAAATGGGCTTCCTCCCGAAGAAAGTATGTATAATTGGTCGTCAATTTATTTAACATGGCAGTAACCATATCAGGATCGCGACCAGATAAAATTTCATCGACATAGGCAGAAAAGTTTTCGAAGCCCTGTGAAGAAAGCGTATTGGAAAGGCGGCTGGAAATCAGCTGTTTTTTCTTGCTTAAGTCGATGCCGTAGTTTTTTTGAATATAGGTATACAGACGATGAAAGTCCTGATCAGTTAAGGTGAGCATCGAATTAAATCCCCCTAATTTCACTAAAATGATACTGCCCCTGCCAGGAGCCTGTTTAGAAAAATTCTGCATTTTCAGCAAAATGATTTCTAAACACACTCCGGCGAAAGGCAGTGTTTTTATTCTGGTGTAGCCAGGGCCTGGCAGTCAATCGACATAAATACACTGCCGTCATCCATGGTAACCATGCCGTCCAGGAGCTTTTGCTGGCGCTTAAGCGGAATCGGACGAACCTGTTTCAAATCAATATCAATAACCTGGCGCACAGAATCAACGATAATTCCCAGGGCAACCGAATCGATTTCCAGGACAATAATACAGGTTTTTTCCGTTGAATCCAGGCTTTCTTTTCCCATACGGTGTTCGATGTCCACCACTGGCAGAATCTGTCCCCGGAGGTTGATAACTCCTTTAATGTAAGGCGGCATCAGCGGAAGGGTGGTAATCGTATGATTATTAATAATTTCAATTACATGTTTCGTACTGATATACAGAACGAGATCCCCGGATTCAAAGGTGAGACAGCGCTCCACTGTTGAACTTTCTTCAATATTTAAGGGATTGGTTTCCACTGCGTCCTGTGTGGTAATTTGTTCATACATCATTCGTTCCTCCCTTCTAAATATTTTCTAAAGCCGCACCGTGAAGGCTTTGGATGTCCAGAATAATGCTGATATTTCCATCACCTAAGATCGTACAGCCAGAAATACCAAAGTCTTTAAGGTTAAAGTAATTTAAGAATGCGGGAAGCGGCTTTACCACCACCTGCTGTTCGCCAAGAAGTTCATCGACAAACAGGCAGAAAGAACGGTCGCTGGTTTCCACCCAGAGAAGGATTCCATCCGCAAGGTTGGTGACTTCAGTTTCTATATTATAGAATTGGTGCAGACGGATAACCGGATAGAAACTTCCCATCCGCTCGACAATTTCGCAGCCGTTTTCATCGCGCAAAACTTCCTCCGGCGTGATCTTAAAGGACTGGCGAATATTGGCAATCGCAATGGTGAAGATGGATTTTCCTACGGTTACCTTCATACCATCCATAATAGCTAAAGTAAGTGGAATGGTCATCGTAAAGGTCGTTCCTCTTCCTTCTTCACTGGAGAGGGAAACTGTACCGCCTACGGATTCCACATTTTTCTTTACAACGTCCATGCCCACACCACGACCGGAAAACTCAGTGACAGTCTGATTTGTGGAAAAGCCGGGAAGCATAACCAGCCCCAGGGCTTCTTTTCTTGAGTACTGGCTTTCTGGTTTGGTTAGAAGTCCCTTATCCCTTGCCTTAGCCAAAAGCTTTTCGGGATTCATGCCTTTGCCGTCGTCAGCGATAGAAATAACTACCTCGCTGCTGGTGTGGGAAGCGGAAAGGACGATTTCACCCTGAGCGCTTTTTCCTGCCTGGATACGCTGATCAGCGGTATCTTCAATCCCGTGATCCATGGCATTACGAACCATGTGCATAATCGGGTCCTGAATGCTGTCCACGATGGTTTTGTCAACTTCGGTATCCTCGCCAATTAAGGTAAGCTTTACATCCTTCCCTAATTTCTGGCGCATATCGCGAACGATACGGCTCATCTTCTGAAATACACCGGAGATGGGAACCATGCGCAGGGACATGGAAATATCCTGAAGGTCATCCGTCAGTTTACGAAGCTGACGGGCCGATTTCATAAAATTGTCGTAGGCGTCCCGGCTTAACTGATTTAATTCGGGTGAGGAAGTTACCATGGATTCAGTAATAACAATCTCGCCCACAAGGTTTTGCAGACTGTCGAGCTTCATCAGGCTGACACTGATTAGATTCTGCTTTACCGGGGTGCCCTGGGCCTGCTTTGCCGGTACCGTCTGCTTTGGCGCAGACTTTGTCTGTTCCTGGGGAGCCGGGGCAGATGACTCTGCTGCGGATGGTTCCGCTGGAGCTGGAGCAGGGGGCTCTGGTACAGGTTCTTCTTCCTGAATCTCTACCAATTCGTAGGAACGGATATGGCCCTGTGTCCGTAAGAGATCGCTGGCTTTGGATGCAATCTCTACCGATTCAAACGCCATAAAAAAGCCGTTTTCAATAATGGAAGAACAGCTGTCCGGGTTTGATTCCATGTTTTCCGGGTAGTAGCGAAAATCCAGGTCACATTCCTTTAATGCGTTGACAATCATAAATGCCCGGAGATTTTCCATCCCGATACCCTCGTCTAAAAATACATGGATAAAGCACACTGCCGACTTGTCGTCGGGAAGATTATCGGGAAGCGAGGATGCTGAATCAGCAGCACCTGGTTCATTTGCCGGAACACTTGCGGCTGGGGTGTCTGCCGGAGGTTCTTCCGTCGCAGCTCCACTGATTTTTTTGAGGAAATTGTTGATTTCGGCGACAAAACCGTCTAAATTTGTTTCCAGAGGTTCGCCGTTTTCAACTTTTTCCACCTCTCCGCGCAGGCAGTCTTCTGAACGGAACATCAGGTTAAAAAGTTCCTTTTTATGCTGCGGGTCCAGGGAATCAATTCCTTTATCGCGGATATAAAAGAACAAGTCTTCTATATGATGCGCGATGCTGGAAAGGGAACCGAATTCCATCATAGCCGAGGAACCTTTAATCGTATGCATGATGCGGAAGATTTCATTAACATCATCTGGAGAAAAATCACCTAATTTTTCATCCTTCATCAGCATCTCATCCAGGTTGTCTAAAAGGGAGTTTGTTTCAAAGAGGTATGTGTCAAGCATACTTTCCATACCGTTATCCATTCCATTACACCACCTATCTCTTTTGATATATCGCATGATAATAGACCATAACACACTTATATGTATATCGGCAAAAAACAAAGCAGCTTAAGTGGTATGCAAGTATTTTTGCTTTTTCCATTAAAAAAAATGTAAAAAATCGAAAAATTTCTTTTTCTCAGTTATAAATTTCAGAGATACGCCGACATACTTAAAAGGATATTGGATAAAAGCTATAGAATAAAAGAGGACGGCCTGTAATTTTAGGTGGTTCAGTTCAAGGAGGAACGGCAAATGAAGAACTTTAAGGTCGGTAAGAAGTTTATTGTTTCGTTTGGAAGTATCCTGGTGTTGTTTTTAGTTTCAGTAATTGCAGCCGGTATTGGGATATCCAAAGCGAAAACAAGTTATCACCAGTTTTATACGGAAGAGTACGGAGCAGTTGTCCAGATTGACCAGATCCGTCTTAATCTCCAGGGTGCGTTAAAGGAGCTGATGCTGGGTGTGACTTCCACCGATTCTCAGGAAACTGCCCAGAAGATGAAGAATGTTGACTCCTGCATGTCAAACATCGATGCAAGCCTGCAGTGGATTTACAGCAACTATGAAGGAGATACATCGCTGCTTAAGGAATTTGAGAATAAGCGGTCAGCGAATGCATCCGTCCGCAGGCAGATTGTGGAATACGCTTCTTTGGGCACAGACGAAGGAAACCAGCAGGCACTGGGGCTGATCTTTAATCAGTATAACCCTCAGGTGGAAGAATATACAGCCATCCTTGAACGTGCATTTGTGGCAATAGAAAAAGAGAGTGAAGAAGCCTATCAGTCCTCGATGAGGATGCAGCGCATTTTGCTTGGCTTATCAATTGCTATAGCTGCAGTTGCCTTCCTTTTTACCTGTCTGATTGCCATTGACTTGACCAGAAATATTATGGTTCCGGTAAAGACGATCGAGGATGCCATGAAGGAAGTGGTCAAGGGAAATCTTTCGGTGGAAGTAGAATACGATTCGCAGGATGAATTTGGTGATATGGCACATAACATGCATGTGATGACTACCAGTGTGGGAAGCATTATCCGGGATATCGAACATGTACTCAGTGCGATGGCCAGCGGGGATTTTACAGTTACTTCTCTGGCAAAGGATCTCTACATAGGAGATTACCAGAAGATTTTTGTGTCGATGAGGCAGATTAGGGACAGTTTAAGCAGCACCCTGCTTACCTTAAACCAGTCCTCTGATCAAGTATCTTCTGGTTCCGATCAGGTATCCTCCGGTGCCCAGGCACTTTCCCAGGGGGCTACCGAGCAGGCTTCTTCGGTGGAAGAACTTGCAGCATCCATCAGTGAAATTTCTAATAACATTAACCACAATGCTGTCAGTGCACAGGAAGCCAGCCGCAAGTCCATGGAAGTGGGCGCAGAGGCTGGGGAGAGCAACCGCAGAATGAACGATATGCTCGGTGCGATGTCAGAGATTAATGCATCCTCCGGTGAAATCGGAAAGATTATTAAGACCATTGAAGATATCGCCTTCCAGACGAATATTCTTGCTCTGAATGCCGCTGTTGAGGCTGCAAGAGCCGGGGCTGCCGGTAAGGGATTTGCCGTAGTGGCAGATGAAGTGCGCAACCTCGCCAGCAAGAGTGCGGATGCTTCAAAGAACACAGCTGTGTTAATTGAAAACTCCCTTCATGCGGTAGAAAACGGAAAGAAGATTGCCGACGAAACCGCAAGGTCCTTAGAGAGTGTAATGACCGGCGTACAGGAAGCAGCAGGTATGATGGATTCCATCGCCAGGGCTTCCCAGGAACAGGCAGAGGCGATTACACAGATTACCGTGGGAATCGACCAGATTTCCAGTGTGGTGCAGACCAATTCCGCAACGGCACAGGAGAGTGCGGCTGCCAGCGAGGAATTATCCAGCCAGGCACAGATCTTAAAGGATTTAGTACGGCGGTTTAAACTTCTGGGCGGAGGATCCGCTGGCTATACACCGGCACCTGCTGCTTCAGCTCCTGCCGTGGTGTCTGACAAAGAAGAATTTTATTATGGGGGAAATGACAAGTATTAAAGAAAGTTTTAATAAAAAAGGTAATATAAGGAGAACATCATGAAGCATACGATTAAACAGGAAGTTACCGTGCGTATTGCCCTTATTTTCATCGTTGTCATTATCAGCGGAATTGTAACGGTCAGCGGAATGAGCCGGATTAGGGGCTACAGTAAGTCGACAGAACAGTCTACGGAAATCCATTCGCTGGTGCTGACGGCACAGAAGGCTCATTACGGCTGGGTGGAAAATTTATGTTCGGCGATTGCCATGGGCACAGAGTTTACCGGCAGCAAGGATTATAAGACCTGTGTGCTGGGCAAGTGGTTTTATGATTCGGATCTTTCTACCATTGATAATGCGGAAATTCATCAGCTTATCGAGGAGATGAAGCCGATTCATCAGGCGATTCATGAGTCCGCACAGATTATCCTGGATATGAACCAGACAGATCCGGAAGAAGCAAAACGGCTTTATCTGGAAGATACCAAGGTTAATGTAGATCAGTTGGTTGCGATTTTGGATAAGGTAGGGGCGATTACCGAAGCTCAGGTAAGGGAAAACCAGAGCGGCTTATTAAAAGCAGTGAGCGGTACGGAAGCAATCAGCCTTGGTTCCATAGCGATCACACTGATTGTATGTATTCTGCTTGTGCTCTATGTAATGAGCCGGATTATCCGTCCGCTCCAGACGATTACCGAGTCGAGCCGCAACCTGTCTGAGGGAAATCTTGATTTCCACATTGATGTGAACAGCAGCAATGAAATCGGCGTGCTGGCAGACAGCCTGAACACTTCCGTAAAGAATCTGAAGCTGTATATTTCGGATATTTCCATGGTGCTGGATGAAATCGCTGCCGGAAATCTGGGCAAAGAAAGTGCGATTCAGTACATTGGTGATTTTGTACAGATTCAAAAAGCTATTGAAACGATCAGCGACCAGTTCTGCAATACGATGGAGCAGATTCATTCCTCGTCCAGCCAGGTAGATTCCGGTGCAAACCAGGTGGCTGTGGGTGCGCAGAGCCTTGCCCAGGGTGCTACGGAACAGGCATCGGAAGTAGATAACCTGCTGCAGATGATTGAACAGGTTACCGAGCAGATTAATGAAAATACAAAGAGTGCTGCGATTACGACGAAGGAAGCTGATAATGTTGGTGAGAAGATTACCATCTGTAGTGACCAAATGCAGAAGATGGCGGATGCGATGCAGCAGATCAGCGCATGCTCCGGGGAAATTCAGCACATTATCAAGACGATTGAGGATATTGCCTTCCAGACAAATATTCTTGCCTTAAATGCGGCGGTTGAAGCAGCAAGGGCAGGAACTGCAGGCAAGGGTTTTGCCGTAGTTGCTGATGAGGTGCGCAATCTTGCAGCCAAGAGTGCGGACGCAGCGAAGAATACGACTGAACTGATCGAAAAGACACTTCATGTTGTGGATAATGGTTCGCAGCTTACTGAGCTGACGCAGGAATCTTTAGGAATAGTTGTCGAGGGAGCTGGGAAGGTTACCGAACAAATAAAGATAATTTCTGCCGCTTCGATTGAGCAGGAAGCAGCGATTAACCATATTAAAGATAGTATTTACCAGATTTCTACCGTTATTCAGTCCAACTCAGCGACTTCTGAAGAAAGTGCAGCAGCCAGCCAGCAGCTTGCTGGTCAGGCACAGGTTCTTAAACGTTTAATTGGAAAGTTCCGTTTAAAGAACGGATGAGATAACTGTCAGGCAGCAGAAAATGATAGAAACGATAGGACAGAAAAAAGATTTAAGGAGAATTACTATGGGTCAGTGGATTAAAAATTTAAAGATAAGTGCAAAGCTGTATGTGTTGGTAGGGGTTGCACTGGTAGGAATGTGTGCGATAGGGCTTATTTCTATTTTTCTGATGGGGAACTTAAATTCTCAGACGGTTATTATTGCAGAAAAGTGGATGCCAAGTCTTGGGGTTGCTGAACAGATGCATACGAATGTTGCTAATGTGCGTCTGTATGAAGAGTCCTATATTAATGCCGCAACGCAGCAGGCGTCTGAGAATCATTCGAGTAACCTTACTCAGGCGATTGCAACGATGGATTCTTCGGTTGCCAATTATGGTGGTTATGTTTCCACTGCCGAAGGAAAAAAGCTTTATGAGGCCTTACAGTCTTCCTGGTCAGCGTATAAGAATGTGGACAGCCAGCTGGTAAACCTGGTTAAGAATAATCGGAAGGAAGAAGCAGAAGCACTTTTAAACAGCGAGGAAGGAAGCAGCGCCTATAATAAAGTACTGACAGACTTAAATGCAATGAGCGACTTTAATACCCAGGGAAGTCAGGATGCTTATAATGAAAGCAATGAAACCTACCGTGGGGCGATTATCTGTCAGGTTGCTGTGATGATTGTTGTCTTTATTATCGGTATTTTCTTCTCCATGACAATTATCCGAAGCATCCGTATGCCAGTGACCGAACTGGAGAAGGCTGCAATTGAAATGGCGAATGGTCGTCTGGATGTGAATATTTCCTATCAGTCTAAAGATGAGATTGGTGTGCTTTCCGAACAATTCAGAATGTTAATCCGCAAGCTCCAGGCGATTATTGATGATGAAAATCAGTTTTTAGCCAAGATGGCTTCCGGCGACTTTACCGTGGACTCACAGTGTGAACAGGAATACATCGGCAGCTTCCATCAGCTTTTAATTTCCTTTAGAGCGATTGCTAAGCAGTTAAATGACGCGATGGGACAGATCAGCGATAGTTCTGAGCAGGTTTCCAACAGTTCCGAGCAGGTTTCTTCCGGTGCACAGGCTCTTTCTCAGGGTGCTACTGAGCAGGCAAGTTCGATTGAAGAACTTGCGGCGACCATTGCTGAGATTTCCAATCAGATTAAGGATAATGCCGATAATGCTGTGAATGCTAATGATAAAGTCGGCGATGTTGGTCAGGAGATGAACTTAAGCAACGCCAAGATGCAGGATATGATCAAGGCGATGGAGAATATCAGCAGCTGTTCCAATGAAATCGGAAAAATTATTAAGACCATTGAAGATATTGCTTTTCAGACAAATATCTTAGCGCTGAATGCTGCGGTAGAGGCAGCAAGGGCAGGTACTGCGGGCAAGGGCTTTGCTGTAGTTGCTGACGAAGTAAGAAACTTAGCCAGCAAGAGTGCAGAGGCTTCCAAGAATACGGCAGTATTGATTGAAAATTCCATTCAGGCTGTACAGGAAGGCACACAGATTGCCGCAGATACCGCAAAATCCCTGGTTCATGCCGTAGAGGGTGCGAAAGATGTAACAACGCTTGTGGATAAGATTTCGGTAGCCAGCAGGGAGCAGTCGGCAGCGATTTCTCAGATTACCCTGGGTATCGACCAGATTTCCAGCGTTATCCAGACAAACTCCGCAACGGCCCAACAGAGTGCTGCTGCCAGTGAAGAGCTTTCCAGTCAGGCCCAGCTGATGAAGAGCCTGGTAAGCCGTTTTAAACTGGCAAATTCCGGCGGACGTATGACTTCTTCTGCCCCAAGGGGCGGCGCAAGTTATCATCAGGAGCCGGATACCGGAAGTGAAGATTTCTATTACGGCGCTTCCGATAAGTATTAATGTGTGATAAAACGAATGGGTAATCCTATAAAAAGAGGAATAATCGATAAGGTTATTCCTTTTTTCTTGTTCGTTTTGGGTTTTTGGTGTATGATAGAGGGAGTAAATATTTTTACTGCAAACTGCAAACCTTCATGCGCCCACAAGTGGTCGTACCACTATAAAGAAAAGCCTGCCGGGCGCACTTGGAATACCTGAACTCAGACCGCCTAATCGGCGGTGAACTTTTACAGTAATAACAGGAATTTGGAAAGAATAAGGGGGCAATAAAATGAAATGCCGGGAAGCAGAGCGGCTGGTGATGCCGTATATTCAAGATGAACTTACCGACGGTGAACTGGAGGAGTTTTTAGAGCATGTAGAAACCTGTCCATCCTGCCAGGAGGAACTGGAAATCTATTTTATGGTTTCTTTGGGACTTAGGCAGCTGGATGAGGGAACCGGCAGTTTTAATATGAAGCAGGAGCTGGAAGAAATCCTGGATTTGTCCTATCGCAGGGTACATTTTGTACGAACGATAAAAATTACCTGTTATGCCATTAATACATTGGCGGGGCTAGGGCTTTTAACCACCTTTCTTCTTCAGCTCAGAATATGGATGGGGTAAGGATGGGAAAGCAGAAAGAATATTAGGTTTGTGGTTGGGGACAGAAAGGAAAAATGATGGGAAAATTAATGTTAATTGACGGACACAGCATATTGCACCGGGCCTATTACGGAGTGCCCGATTTGACCAATGCAGAAGGGCTTCATACGAATGCCGTTTTTGGCTTTTTAAATATTATGTTCCGGCTTCTGGACGAGGAAAAGCCGGATTATCTTGCGGTTGCCTTTGATCTTGGGGAGCCGACCTTCCGTCATCAA
The DNA here is from genome assembly GCA_910584785.1 of uncultured Lachnospiraceae bacterium. GTDB lineage: Bacteria > Bacillota > Clostridia > Lachnospirales > Lachnospiraceae > Caccovicinus. The sequence goes on from CAJUDX010000001.1 coordinate 108,965, forward strand.
ATGTATAAGGAATATAAGGCTAACCGAAACCCTATGCCCCCTGAGCTGTTTGAACAGGTGGATTTAATTAAGCATGTTTTATCTTCCATGAATATCCCGATTTTAACGATGGTTGGCTTTGAAGCCGATGATATTTTGGGAACAGTGGCGAAGGAGACACAGAAAAAGGGTGAGGAGGTTGTTGTAATATCCGGGGACCGGGATCTGCTGCAGCTTGCCGATAAGAAAATTAAGATTCGCATTCCCAAAACCAGCAAGGGTGTGACGGAAATTTATGATTATTACCCTGAGGACGTAAAGCGTGAGTATGGGGTAACACCGGAGGAATTTATTGAAGTGAAAGCCCTGATGGGAGATTCCTCAGATAATATTCCCGGAGTGCCTTCCATCGGACAAAAGACAGCGACAGCGATAATTGCCGCTTATCAGAGTATTGAAAATGCCTATGCTCATCTTGAGGAAATCAAGCCTCCCCGCGCGAAAAAAGCATTGGGAGAACATTATGATACAGCACAGTTTTGCAGGAAGCTGGTAACGATTAGCACAGACTGCGGCATTTCCTTTTCCCTTCAGGAAGCCCAGTTGGACAATCTCTATACGCCGGAAGCCTTCCAGATGCTTAAGAGCCTGGATTTTAAATCCTTTTTAAACCGTTTTCAGACAGAACAGGGCAAGGCCGGTCTGGAGGAGCATTTTGCCGCCACCGATAACGATAAAAAGGCGAAAGAATGCGTAAGGCGTGCACTTAACCAGGCAGCCCGGACAGAAGGCGGTTCCAGAATAGGACTCCAGCTTTTTGCCGCAGAGAAAAAGGAAGAGGAAGAGCAGCTTTCCTTTCTTATCGACGCCGGAGGTCAGCTGGGCCTGGGCAATGGGGGAACAGAGGAGAGAAAGGGGCTTTCGGTGGTAGCCCTGGCGATTTCTATGGGAAAAGAAGAAACCATCTGCATTAAGGCGGGGAAGGAAATTCATGAGGAATGGTTAAAGGAAAGTTTTCTTAAGATTGTCCGTCAGGCACAGCCGGGCCGCGTTTGGGTGCCGGATCTTAAGGAAACATTGGCACTGGTGGATTTAGAGGACGATGCCCCGGTATTGGATGCCGGTGTGGCGGCGTATTTGTTAAATCCGTTAAAAGACAGCTACCAATATAATGATTTGGCCAGGGATTATCTGGGGATTGCTCTGCCTGCGCAAAAAGAACTGATGGGAAAGCTTTCCGTGGGTGAGGGGCTCTTAGCGGGCGATAAACAAGCGGAGCTTTGTGCCTGCTATGGGGTATGCAGTGTGGGGCTGACCGCCGATGTGCTGGAAGAAAAATTGAAGAAAACCCAAATGTGGGAGTTATTTTTAACGATAGAGATGCCGTTAATTTACAGCCTGCACCATATGGAGCAGGCCGGAGTGAGGGTGAAGCGGGAAGTATTAAAGGAGTATGGAGAGAAGTTAAAGGTACAGATTTCTGCACTGGAAAAACAAATCCATGAAGAATGCGGTCAGGACTTTAATATTAATTCTCCCAAGCAGCTGGGCGAGGTGCTTTTTGAAAAAATGCAGCTGAAAGGAGGAAAAAAGACAAAAACCGGATATTCGACCGCAGCGGATGTGCTGGAAAAGCTGGCTGCTGATGTTCCTGTTGTGCAGAAAATTTTAGACTACCGGCAGCTGACAAAGCTTAATTCCACCTATGCGGAAGGCTTGTCTGCCTATATTGGCCCAGATGAGCGGATTCATGGAAAATTTAATCAGACCATTACCGCCACGGGAAGAATCAGCAGCACAGAGCCGAATTTACAGAATATTCCTGTGCGTATGGAACTGGGAAGGGAAATCCGCAAGGTTTTTGTGCCGGAGGAGGGCTATATCTTTATTGACGCTGATTACTCTCAGATAGAACTTAGGATTCTGGCCTCTTTATCCGGGGATGAGCGCTTAATCGAGGCCTATGGACTGGCCCAGGATATTCATGCCATTACAGCTTCTCAGGTCTTTCATATTCCTCTGGAAGAAGTGACTTCCCTGCAAAGGCGGAATGCCAAGGCGGTGAACTTTGGTATTGTCTATGGAATCAGTGCCTTTGGCCTGGGCGAAGGCTTGAGCATATCCAAAACGGAAGCGCAGGAGTATATTGACAATTATTTTGAAACTTATCCTGGAGTAAAAGAGTATTTGGAACGGTTGGTGAAAGAGGGAAAGGATCTGGGCTATGTTACCACTCTTTATGGGAGGAGACGCCCGATTCCCGAACTGAAATCCGATAACTTTAAACAGCGATCCTTCGGCGAGAGGGTGGCAATGAATTCACCCATCCAGGGAACAGCGGCAGATATTATGAAAATTGCCATGATTGGGGTAGACCGGGAACTGAAAAGAAGGGGATTGAAATCCCGCATTGTGCTTCAGGTGCATGATGAACTGCTGATTGAGGCGTGGAAGGACGAGACGGAGGCAGTCAGGGAAATCTTGGAGGATAAGATGAAACATGCCTCGAAGATGAGAGTTGCCCTTGAGATTGAAGCTAAGGAGGGAGATTCCTGGTTTTCGGCAAAGTAGAAGGGATGATGATCAATGCTGGAGCGAAGCGGGTTTATGCCGGTGAATTACCTGAAAAAAGAAAGCTATACAGGAAGTTACCGTGGAATGCGGTTTAAGATGATGAAGGCACAGGTCGGCGAAGGGGAAGAGGAGAGAACGGTTCTTAGAGTGATTCACTGGCCTGAGCCTTATGGGTTTGAAGCGACAGAAGAGGAAAAAAAGGTGTTGATGGACACCTCATTTGACGAGGAGGGGATTTTGGAAGGGATAGCGTGGCTGAACCGGGAGTATAAGGAAAAGTATGCTTATGGTGCGGAATAAAGGAGGTAACAATGCGTTTGACGGAGGAGTTTTTTCATCGGGACTGCCTGGAAGTGGCGCCGGCGTTAGTGGGGAAGGTTTTGGTCAGGCAGCTGGAGGATGGAAGCCAGATCCGGCTGCGTATTTCGGAAACGGAGGCCTATCGCGGGGAAACGGACACAGCCTGCCATGCACATAAGGGGAGGACGAAGCGGACGGAGGTTTTATATCAGGAGGCCGGGCAGATTTATGTGTATTTATGCTATGGGATGCACTGGCTTTTAAATTTTGTGACAGGGGAAAAGGAACAGCCGCAGGCAGTGCTGATTCGGGCCTGTGAGGGAGCGGAAGGGCCGGGAAAACTGACGAAGAAGCTGATGGTGGACGGGCATTTAAATCGTACCTCCGTTTTTGAACAGAAGGAGCTTTGGGTGGAGGACGATGGGGTGAGAAGAGAAATCCTGACCGATACCCGCGTGGGGATTGGGTATGCCAGCAAAGAAGATCAGGAGAGACTTTGGCGGTTTAAGGGTAAGGCTGCGGAGTAGAAGGAAGGCTGTATAGGAAAAGGAAGATGGAGATGTTAAGGATTGGGCTGACAGGAGGGGTGGGTTCTGGAAAGAGCAGGGTGATTTTCTGGATGGAAAAGGTGTGCGGGGCGAAGATTATCCGCACGGATGAGCTGGCAAGGCAGCTGATGGAGCCTGGCAGAGAGGGGTATCGCCGCGTGGTGGAAACTTTGGGAACTTCATGTTTAGATGGGGAACAGAGGATTGACCGTGCGGCTTTGGCTGAGATGATTTTTCAGGATAAGAGGGCGAGAGAGACGGTAAATGGGATAACGCATCCTCTGGTGTGGGAGCAGGTAAAAAGGGAATTAGGTTTGGCAAAAGAGGATGAATATCCGATGGCAGTGGTGGAGTCAGCGTTGTTTGATGAAACCTCTCTTTCCTTTCTGGATGAAATCTGGTATGTACATTCCTCAAGGGAAACCAGGATGGCGCGATTGATGGAGAGTCGGGGCTATAGCCGGGAAAAGTGTGAAGCAATATTTTCCAGCCAGAAATCCGAACAGGAATTTTGTCAGTTTTGTGCAAAGGTAATTGAAAATGATGGGGATTGGGAAAAAACAGAAGAAGTGCTGAGAGGGATGCTGGAAGGGATTTGAAAATTTTTTATGCCTAATTCTTTTTTTCTATTGAATCCTTTTTGGTTTTATATTACAATGGTGGGCGAAAAGCAGCAAAGAAGCGGAGCAAATCGAGGAACAGAAGCAGAGAAAAGGAACAGGCATCCTTATGAGATTAGTTAGTATTGCAAGCGGGAGCAGCGGGAACTGTATTTATATTGGTTCAGATAAGACCCATATTTTAATTGATGCGGGAATCAGCAATCGCAGGATTGAGAAGGGGCTAAATGAAATCGGGGTGAAGGGAAGCGAACTGGATGGGGTTTTTGTTACCCACGAACATTCCGATCATATTCAGGGATTGGGGATTTTGGCAAGAAAGTATCCGGTTCCCATTTATGGAACAAAGGAAACCCTGGAAGAGATTGCCTCTAAGGCCTCGCTTGGGGAGTATTCGAAGGATCTGCTGCGGCCGATTCTGCCGGATGTGGATTTTTATCTTGGAGATCTGCGGATCAGGCCCTTTCGCATTGACCATGATGCAGCGAATCCAGTGGCTTATCGGGTGCAGAATGGGAAGAAATCGGTTGCTGTGGTTACGGACCTGGGACATTATGATCAGTATGTTATTGATCACCTTCAAGGGCTGGATGCCCTGCTTTTGGAGGCAAATCATGATGTAAGGATGCTGGAGTCCGGGCCTTATCCTTATCGTTTAAAGCAGAGGATTTTGAGCGATTACGGGCATTTGTCGAATGAAAACTGCGGCAGGTTGTTAAATTGTATTCTTCATGATAATTTAAAGAATATTTTGTTAGGGCATCTAAGCGAGAAGAATAATTATGAAGAGCTGGCATATGAAACGGTGTGTCTGGAAATTACACAGGGAGAGACAAGGTATGAGGCGAAGGATTTTTCGATTGCTGTTGCCAGCAGGGGGAAATTGTCAGAAATTGTAACACTATAGCTGGCTTTGTAAAGTACAGAGGCAGGAAAGAAGAGCGCAGGGAAGAAGGAGAACTGTTATGAATAAGTTAATTATTACCGTGGTCGGCAAGGATACCGTGGGCATTATTGCCAGAGTTTGTACGTATTTGGCGGATAAGCAGGTGAATATCCTGGATATTTCTCAGACGATTGTCCAGGATTATTTTAATATGATGATGATTGTGGATATGACGAATGCGGTGAGGCCGTTTGAAGAATTATCCAGGGATTTAGGCAAGATTGGCGAGGAAATTGGGGTAATGGTTAAGTGCCAGAGAGAGGAAATTTTTACCAGTATGCATCGGATTTAAAGCCGTGCGGGAGGTAAAGGATATCGGATATTAAGTATGTCAGATACAGAATAGAAAAAAGATCATTGTCAGGAAGAAAAGGCAGGACAGAATATGATTAATATTTATGAGGTTAATGAAACCAATACCATGATTGAACACGAAAATCTGGATGTGCGGACGATTACTCTGGGGATTAGCCTGTTAAGCTGTGTTAGTTCAGATCTGGAAAGTTTGAAGAAAAATATTTATGAGAAAATTACTTCCGTTGCCCGGAATTTGGTGGCTACGGGGAAGGCGATAGAGAATGATTTTGGGATTCCCATTGTCAATAAGAGAATTTCGGTGACGCCGATAGCACTGGTTGGGGCCTCAGCCTGTCATTGCCCGGAGGATTTTGCGCAGATTGCCGGGGTGCTGGATAAGGCGGCGAAGGAAGTGGGTGTAAATTTTATCGGCGGCTATTCGGCGTTGGTTGGCAAGGGGATGACTGCGGCGGAAAAAAACCTGATTTTGTCAATACCGGAGGCGATGGCAAAGACGGAGCGGGTGTGCAGTTCAGTTAATGTCGGCTCGACAAAAACCGGATTAAATATGGATGCAGTTTATTTGATGGGGCAGGTGGTTAAGCAGACGGCAACAGCAACAAAGGAATCTGGTTCCTTAGGCTGCGCCAAGCTGGTTGTGTTCTGCAATGCACCGGACGATAATCCATTTATGGCGGGGGCGTTTCATGGTGTGACGGAGGCGGATGCCATTATTAATGTTGGCGTCAGCGGGCCGGGTGTGGTTAAGGTTGCCCTGGAAAAGGCGCGAGGGAAAAATTTTGAAGTGCTCTGCGAGACGATTAAGAAAACAGCATTTAAGATTACCAGGGTGGGGCAGTTAGTGGCACAGGAGGCTTCCCGGCGGCTGAATATTCCTTTTGGGATTATTGATTTATCCCTTGCGCCCACGCCGGCAGTGGGAGACAGTGTGGCAGAAATCCTTCAGGAAATTGGCTTAGAGAGGGTAGGCGCACCGGGAACGACCGCAGCACTTGCGATGTTAAATGATCAGGTGAAAAAGGGAGGAGTGATGGCTTCTTCCTATGTCGGAGGATTAAGCGGGGCCTTTATTCCAGTCAGCGAAGATCAGGGAATGATTGATGCGGTGAATGCCGGGGCGCTCACCCTGGAAAAATTAGAGGCGATGACCTGTGTCTGTTCGGTGGGGCTGGATATGATTGCTGTTCCGGGCGATACCAAGGAGACGACCATTGCAGGAATCATCGCAGATGAGGCAGCGATTGGCATGATTAACCAGAAAACGACGGCAGTCAGGATTATTCCTGTAATTGGAAAGGGTGTGGGCGAAGTCGTGGAGTTTGGAGGGCTTTTGGGCTATGCGCCGATTATGCCGGTTAATCCGTTTTCCTGTGAAAAATTTGTCACACGGGGAGGGCGGATTCCTGCGCCGATTCACAGCTTTAAAAATTAAGGAGTGCCGGAAATGAGAGTATATTTAATTCGACACGGACGGCAGTCCAGTAAGCTCTGTAATGTTGATGTGGAGTTAAGTGAGGCGGGCTACAGTCAGTCTGCGCTTTTGGGCCAGCGTCTTGCCGGAGCGGGAATCCAGGTGGTTTATTCCAGTGAGCTGAAACGGGCTGTCCAGACTGCGCAGGCTGCGAATTATTACTGGCGGGTAAACCATTACCTCTATCCTGAGCTTAGGGAAATTTCCTTTGGGGAAATGGAGGGTTTAAGCGATCAGGAAATTGACCTGCGTTTTTCTGATGTGAAAAAGAATATGGCAAAGATGGAGTATGACCTTGCCTATCCGGGTGGAGAGAGCGCAGGCGATGTAGTGCGGCGGGTAATTCCGGTTTTTCGTGAAATTATGGAAACAGGGTATGAACGGGTGGCGATTGTCACGCACGGGGGAGTGATCCGCAGTATGGTAGCTTATTATTTGAATATGGATTTGGCAAAATGGCGGCTTTTGGGAAGCAGTTTGGAAAATTGCAGCATTACCGAGCTGGTCAGCCGTCCGGGAACCCAGGAATTTACCCTGGAAAGATTTAACGATTACGCGCATTTGCAGGCCTATCCCCAGCTGCTGCGGAGTGCCTGGGTGTAGGCAGGCTGTGCAGGAGAAACGTAGGACATAACATAACAGGACGGCAGGAGTGAAGGGAGGCTTATGGAGAATAAAGACAAGCTGAGACTGGAAGAAGTATTTGACCAATTTCTGCACGGGGGACTGGAACGGATTTCGTTTGGCAATCCGACCGAGCGGGACACGGTGCAGAAGGTGAAATGTCGTCCGGTTTTTTTGCGTGGGGAAATTGTATTTCAGGTCGAAGAGTTTCGTGGAAAACAGGTATTTCATAAGAATCTGACAAAAAATGAGGCATGCACCTATTTGGCGGAGCTTTTGGATAAGTTTTTCCGCCAGTGTGAGCTGATGACCGATGGAGAATGGGCGCAGATTTTAGTGAGCAAAAAGGGGACAGTGACGATAAAACGAAAACCGACAGAGGGACAAAAGGCGGTTAAAATTCGCGCGAATGCGGATGCGGAAACGGGCAAAGATCTATCCTCCCGTCTTTTGCACAATCGGGCAAAGCGCTATGTGCTGGAAGAAGGGACGGCGGTTCCCTTTTTGGTGGACTTGGGGGTAATGACCAGGGAAGGTAAGGTCGTTAAGGCCAAGTACGATAAGTTCCGCCAGATTAACCGTTTTTTGGAATTTATTGAAGATATTCTGCCTCAGCTTTCGATGGACAGAGAGAATGTGATTATTGATTTTGGCTGTGGAAAGTCATATTTGACCTTTGCCTTGTATTATTATCTAAAGGAAATCCAGGGTTATCCGGTTCGGGTTATTGGGCTGGATTTAAAGAAGGAGGTTATCGAACAGTGCAGTAAGCTAAGTCAAAGATATGGTTTTGAACAGCTGAAGTTTTGCTGCGGAGATATTGCCTCATTTACCGGGGAAGAAAGGGCGGACATGGTGGTCACGCTCCACGCCTGTGATACAGCTACCGACTTTGCTTTAGCTAAGGCGGTGAAATGGGGGGCGAAGGTGATTCTTTCAGTTCCCTGCTGTCAGCATGAATGGAATGGGCAGATGAAAAATAAGCTGATGGAACCAGTACTGCGTTATGGGCTGTTAAAGGAGAGGATAGCAGCACTGTATACGGATGGAGTGAGGGCGGCAGTGCTGGAGCGGATGGGATACCGCACACAGATATTGGAATTTATTGCGATGGAGCATACGCCAAAAAATATTTTAATCCGGGGGATTTATCAGGGCAGGAAGAAGGAGAATGAGGAGGAGATTCGGGAATTGCTGAAGTTCTGGGAGGCGGAGCCGACGCTGGTTAAACTGCTGGCGCCGGAGCTTTTGCCGCATATTTAGTGAAGGTTTAGAAATAATTTCCGTTTATTTCGGTTGCTTTCTGTGCGTTGTCGTATTATAATGAAATGAAGCCAGAGAGCACGATGCACAGAGCAATCTGGATGGATAAGAAGCAGCAAAAATTTTTTGACGCTCTTATCTTAAAGTGAAACATTGAATGATGACGAGGAGGTATGCTTATGAATGAGAACTGGATGGATTCCTTTGGACAGGAACAGAGAGTGAATGCTCCGTCGATTAGCCTGGGCGCCTATACTGCAAAGACGTTTGGATGGATGTTTGCCGGACTTTTGGTTACTTTTTTGGTTGCATTTTCCGGCTATCTTACGGGTTGGATTGCGCTGGTTACTATGATTCCTTACTGGAATTATGTGCTGCTGATTGCAGAACTTGGCGTGGTGGTATTTATGAGCGCGCGGGTGCATAAGATTGGTGTAGGTACGGCGCGGGCGATGTTCTTTTTATACGCTATGTTAAATGGTGTGGTATTTTCACTGTACTTTTTAATTTTTGAGATGGGGTCGATGATTTTTGTTTTTGGCGCTACCTCGCTGTTTTTTGGCGTGATGGCGTTAATGGGGCGGTTTATGAATCTGGATTTCAGTCGGATTCGTCCGTTTATGACAGCTGGACTGATTTTTCTGGCTGTATTTTGGCTGTTATCGATGTTCATCAATTTAAGCCAGTTTGAAATGATTGCCTGTACCCTGGGTATTTTCCTGTTTTTGGGTTACACGGCTTATGACACACATAAGATTAAGGAAGCCTATGCCTATTATGGGAATAATACGATGATGCTGGAGAAGGCTTCGATCTTTTCCGCTTTGGAATTATACCTGGATTTTATTAACCTGTTTATTTATCTGCTGCGGGTGATTGGCAGGAGAAAATAAGAGGAAATCAGGGAAGGTTTCAATGCATCGTAATTCATGGATTCATTGGTAGAAGAATGATTTGCCGCCGGTATTCGTCTGGCGGCATTATTTTATATTTTTCCTGCAATACCAGAGAATATACCTGAGAGCAGAAGATATCCTTATTCCACAGGGGTTGGGCAGAAAAGGGAAGGAGCGTTTTTGCATCGGCGGCTTTGGATACCAGGGGAATGGAAGCGTGCTTTTTAATTTGCTTAAGAAGGGGAGCTGATTCCCGTCTAAAGCCAAGGATGCGGGCATAGGAAGAGTAACCGGAGTTTCGGTAGGCTTCCATTTCCGTGCGCCGGATATCCAGCATCAGGTGAAGAAGGGCGCGGCTTATTCTGGTATAGGTGTACTGCCGGGTCTTTAATGCCCTGATTCGCTCGGTGAAGGATAGCGGGGTCAAGGCCTGTCCAAGTAAACGGTTAGCCAGTTCAGAAGAAAAATCCAAGTAATCGAAAATCTGCCCGGAAAGCGGGTGAGAGAGCCGGTCGGAGGATGTCGTGGAGAATTGGTCGGAAGATGGAGCGGAGAATTGGTCAGAGGATGGTGTGGAGAGCTGGTGATAACGGAGGAGAATCTTGTAATGAAGAATGGACGAAAAATCGTCCAGACAAAGGGGAAAGCAGCTGTCTTTTTGATAAAAGGAATAAAGGCTGGAGGGAATATGCGCAAGGAAGCCATGGCTATTCTCTGTGCAGGCGGAAGGGGAGGAGGCGATTGCTTTGCGCAGGGCAGTGGCAGAGGCATAGCTTCCATGTTCGAATTGCTGTGCATGGTAAGCGCTTCCTTTCCTTTGCAGTGTAACAGGGGAGATGGGGCTGTCTAAAGCAAGCAGGGCTTTGAGGTATTCCATGCCTAAAAGGTTATTGGGCTGTTCGATAAGGGCAGCATCTTCCTGAGCAAGGCCGGACACACCAAAGGCGATACTTCTTGCCTGCGGATAGGATAGGCCCTGTCGAAGGGCGTTTTTTAAGGTTTCACGATAAAGGGGCGGCTCTTTAAGGGCGATTTGGGCAGCCCTGGTCAGGGCGGGAAGAGCACCGGATTCACTGCCAAAGGACAGGTGAGTGATAACGCCCAGGCGATGGAGGAGGGAAACTGCGCCCATGGCAAAATCCTCAGCACTGCCGCAGGCAAACGGAGCAGGGAGCTCTAACACCAGGTCAGCACCGCATAAAAGAGCCATGTGCGTCCGCACCGATTTATCAAAAATAGCAGGTTCGCCCCGTTGGACAAAATTTCCGCTGAGTACAACTACCAGGTAATCGGCCTGGGTTAACTTTCTGGTTTGCTGTAGGTGATATTGGTGGCCTGCGTGAAACGGGTTATATTCGGCAATAATTCCTGCAACGTTCATATGATTGTATTCTCCTGAATGATTTTTTGAAAAACTGGATAAGCTTTTTTATTGTAAATAATTTTCCTGATGCTTATGCCTATTATAAGGGAGATGGATGGATTCGTAAAGTACCTGGTGCGGTTGTATGGGCAGGGGAAGAAATGGCTTTGTTTTGTAAAAAATGCAAATTTCTTTTCGGACAAGGCTTGAAAAAAGTATAAAAAACACCTAGAATAGTAAGTAGATTCCAACGATTGTTGGCAAAATTACAGCATAAGATAGGAGAAAAAAACATGATGAAATTTTTAGTAGAAACCTCTGCACGTCACGTACATGTAACCAAGGAAGATTTAGAGACCTTATTTGGCAAGGGCTATGAACTGACCAAGAAGAAAGACCTTTCCCAGCCTGGACAGTTCGCATGCGAAGAGAGAGTAACCGTAGTTGGTCCAAAGAAGGAATTAAAGGGCGTATCGATCTTAGGGCCATGCCGCAAAGCAACCCAGGTTGAATTATCCTTAACGGATGCACGTTCCATCGGCGTGGCTGCACCGGTTCGTGAATCTGGCGATACCGCAGGAAGCGCTCCCTGTAAGTTAGTCGGCCCGGCTGGCGAAGTAGAATTGACCGAGGGCGTAATTGCTGCAAAGCGCCACATCCATGCTACCGTTGCCGACGCAGAGAAACTGGGCGTAACTAATGGCGAGATTGTAAATGTAAAGATGGATACTAACGGCAGAAGTCTGATTTTTGGCGATGTTGTTGTCCGTGTAAGTGACAGCTATGCTCTGGCGATGCATATTGACACAGACGAGTCGAATGCAGCAGGCTGCGGAAGAGAAGAGTACGGCGAGATTGTGAAATAAAAACAAAATTTGGGGAATCAAACCATAAAAAACCGAAGGAGATTGGATAAAGATGAAAATTTTAGTATTGAATTGCGGCAGCTCCTCCTTAAAGTATCAGTTAATCGATATGGCTGACGAGAGTGTAATTGCCAAGGGCTTATGTGAGAGAATCGGTATTGAAGGTTCAAAGCTCACCCATCAGGCGACGGGAAAGGATAAATATGAGGTAGAAAGCCCGATGTCCGATCATACTGTGGCAATCCACATGGTAATGGATGCCCTTCAGGATAAGGAGCACGGCGTAATTCAGAGTACGGATGAGATTTCTGCAGTTGGACACCGCGTATTGCACGGCGGAAGAATTTACAGTGAGTCCATCGTAGTGAATGATGATGTAAAGAAGGTTATCCGCGAATGCTTTGACCTTGGGCCTCTGCACAATCCGGCAAACCTGATGGGAATTGAAGCCTGTGAAGCGGCGATGCCAGGAAAGCCCAATGTAGCTGTATGGGATACCGGTTTTGGTATGGCGATGCCGGAAAAGGCCTATATGTACGCAATTCCGCATGAGTATTATGAAAAATACAGCATCCGCCGCTATGGTTTCCACGGAACCAGTCATATGTTCGTATCCGGCGAAGCCATTCGCTTTGGTGGTCTTGATCCGGAAAATGCCAAGGTTATCGTATGCCATCTGGGTAACGGCGCCAGCATTTCTGCTTCCATCGGCGGAAAGTGTGTAGATACCTCCATGGGCTTAACTCCTCTTGAGGGCCTGATTATGGGAACAAGAAGCGGTGACATTGATCCGGCAGTTGTCCAGTTTATCTGCAACAAAGAGGGCAAGGATGTCAATGAAGTGTTAAATATCTTAAATAAGAAATCCGGTGTTCTGGGCATGAGCGGCGGTGTTTCCAGCGACTTCAGAGATATTGAAGCTGCAAAGAAGGATGGAAATCACCTGGCAGAAGTGGCACTGGAAGCCTTTGTTTACCGCGTGGCAAAGTATATCGGCGCTTACACCGCAGCAATGAACGGTGTGGACGCTATTGCCTTTACCGCAGGTGTGGGAGAGAATGATAAGGTCAGCAGAAAGTCTATCTGCTCCTATCTGGGCTACTTAGGCGTTAAGATTGACGATCAGGCAAATGATGTAAGAGGAAAGAACGCCGTGATTTCCGCTGCAGATTCCAAGGTTAAGGTGATGCTGATCCCGACGAACGAAGAACTGGCAATTGCAAGAGAAACCAAGAGGCTGACAGAGTAATTCCTGTCACTGCTGTGCATGTGTGAGCAGTAACAAGATAGACAGTATAACCGGCAAAAGATGAAAAATCTGGTTGACAAACACCGCCTGACTATGTATAATATTGAAGGTGCGTATTAGGAGTATTTTAATATGCTGATTAACTTATCAGAGTTGTTTTCCTGCCAGGGAAAAATGAAGACCTATACCCAAAGTCTTGAGATGGAGCAGTTTCAGGGGCCGAACGGCCTTTATGAGGTTGCAGAAAAGGAGCCGGTAGTGTTAAATATTACACATACTGGTGATAAGAAGATGATGGTGGAAGGAACAGCAAAGCTTTCGCTGCTGATGCCCTGTGACCGTTGTCTGGAGCCTGTAGGGGTTCCCTTTGTGCTGTCGATAGAAGAAGAACTGGATATGAGCCAGAGCGAGGAAGAACGGGTAGAAGCGTTGGATGAACAACCCTATATAAGCGGTTATTTTCTGGATGTGGATCGATTGGTTCAGACCGAACTTATGGTAAATCTGCCGATGAAGGTTTTATGCCGGGAGGACTGTAAGGGAATATGCAGTCAGTGCGGCATGAACTTAAATCATAGGAACTGTGACTGTGATAACCAGCCAAAGGACCCGCGGATGGCAGCCATCCAGGATATCTACAAGAAGTTTAATATGCAATCCACGTAATTGTCCGCTTCTTATTACCGCGAGTGGATTGGAATAAGGAGGTGTAAACCATGTCTATCTGTCCAAAGAATAAATCTTCCAAAGCAAGAAGAGACAGCCGCCGGGCGAACTGGAAGATGAGCGCGCCAAACCTGGTAAAGTGCTCAAAGTGCGGCGCTTTGATGATGCCTCACCGCGTATGCAAGGCTTGCGGAAGCTATAATAAGCGTGAGATCGTTAAGGTTGAAGACTAAGATTTTCGCATGATTTAAAATGAAAAAAGCAAGGAAATGTAAAAGTTTCCCATTACAAGGAAATAATTTCAGATTAGGCGGTATAGCCCCGGTGATAAGGGCTGTACCGTTTTTTCTATTTCCTGTGCGCTTTGCCGTTTTTGATGGTTTTATTAATTTCATGATGCAAAAATTAATTTTCTGATGCAAAACCAGGGCAAATCGTGTATACTGAAAATATCTCTATTGAGCGATAAAACAAAGATAAGGAGGGTTACATCATGGGAGAAATGATTTCATCGTTTGACGGCATGAAGCTGTATTTAAATAAGGAGGTTCCCCAAAATCCAAAGGCAGCACTGGTAATTGTTCACGGGCTTTGCGAGCATCAGGGACGTTATGATTATCTTGCGGATATTTTTCACCAGGCAGGGATAGAAACGTACCGTTTTGATCACCGGGGTCATGGGCGTTCTGAAGGGGAGAGAACGTATTATGGTGATTTTAATGAATTGCTGGATGATACGAATGTAGTCGTTGAAAGGGCAATTGCCGAAAACCCCGATATCCCGGTGTTTTTAATGGGACACAGTATGGGAGGGTTTACGGTAGCCTTATATGGGGCAAAGTATCCCGCTAAGAAGCTGAAAGGGTTTGTGACCAGCGGCGCATTGACGCATGATTTTGCGGGGCTGATTACCAGTGTGCCCAAGGGCCTTGATCCGCACACCCAGCTTCCCAATGAACTGGGCAGCGGTGTTTGTTCCGTGGCGGAAGTTGTGGACTGGTACGGCAAAGATCCCTGTAATACAAAGACGTTTACCACAGGGCTGTGCTATGCTCTCTGCCAGGGCCTGGATTGGTTTGCAGAAAAAGAAAAAGAATTTTCTTATCCGGTGCTGATGCTTCACGGAGAAAAGGACGGTCTGGTCAGTGTAAAAGATACTTATGCATTTTTTGAGCATGCGGCGTCAAAGGATAAACAGATGAAAATTTATGGGAACCTCTTCCATGAGATTTTTAATGAATACTGCCGGGATGAAGTGATTGGGGATGCGCTTTCTTGGATAGAGAAGAGGATTTAGACAGGCTGATGCAGAGAATAAAAAAAGAATTAGGCAGGCTGATGCAGAGAATAAATAAGGAAGTAGGCAGGTTATTGTGATGAATTATTATCTTGCGCCCATGGAAGGGGTAACCGGCTATGTGTTCCGCAGCGTATACCACCAGTGCTTCCCGGCTATGGATAAATACTTTACCCCCTTTTTATCCCCGAATGCAGACGGAAAGCTGAGTCCAAGGGAGTATCAGGATCTTGACCCGGAACATAACCAAGGGATGCACGTAGTTCCCCAGATTTTAACTCATTCTGCAGGGGATTTTATCCGCACGGCAAAAACTTTAATTTCTATGGGCTATGATGAGGTGAATTTTAACCTTGGCTGCCCTTCGGGGACGGTGGTTTCCAAAGGTAAAGGCTCCGGTTTTCTGGCATTTCCCGAAAAACTTAATGCCTGCCTTTATGAAATTTTCTCCCGGCTGGAGATGAAGATTTCCATAAAAACAAGGATAGGGAAGGAACAGCCGGAGGAATTTGAACAATTACTGGAAATTTACAACCAGTATAAGATGGAAGAGCTGATTATTCACCCCAGAGTACAGAAAGACGGCTATAAAAACACACCCTGCCTGCCGGCATTTCGTTACGCGTATGAAAAGAGCACGAATCCTTTATGCTACAATGGGGATATTTACCGGGCAGAAGATAAAGAAAAGATAATGCAACAGTTCCCCAAACTCCCTGCTATGATGTTAGGACGGGGAATTGTGTCTAATCCAGGACTTTTGCAGTGCTTCAGCGCGCCAGACGGCGTTTGCAGCGTGTCAAAAGAGCAGCTTGAAGAATTTCATCATCGCTTGTATGAAGCCTATTGCAGGGCCTATCTGCACGTATCCGGGCCAAAGGTTGTATTGTTTAAAATGAAGGAAATCTGGTGTTATCTGTCAGTTTCCTTTGGCGGCGAGAGTAAAGCGGTGAAAAAAATAAAAAAGGCACAGAACCTTAAGGAGTATGAAGATGCCGTCAGGAGTTTGTTTTGAGAACCCTATAAAAACGTAAAGGAGAACTATCGTATGAAAAATTTTGATCACATCATTCCCACTCGAATTATCTTCGGAAAGGATACGGAAGCACAGATTGGTCCGCTGGTTAAGGAGTATGGCTTCCGCAAAGTTTTACTTCACTATGGAGGGGGAAGCGTGGTAAAGTCGGGGCTTCTTGACCGGGTAAAGGATTCTCTTACCGGGGTTGGAATATCTTTCGTGGAACTGGGAGGGGCGCAGGCTAATCCTGTGCTTAGCCTGGTGCGCAGGGGAATTGCCCTGTGCCTGGAAGAAAAGGTTGACCTTATCCTGGCTGTGGGCGGCGGAAGTGCCATTGACTCGGCAAAAGCCATAGGGGACGGCGCGGGCAATCCCGATGTGGATGTATGGAAGTTTTTTATCCGGGAAGCCGATCCCAAGGCACATATTCCGGTAGCGGTCATTCTTACCCTGGCGGCTTCCGGTAGCGAAATGAGCCAGTCAGCGGTGCTTACCAATGAGGACGGCGGCCTTAAGCGGGGCTATAACAGCTGGACGCATCAGCCACTGTTTTCTATCTGCAATCCAGAACTGACCTACACCGTCAGCAAGTTTCAGACGGGCTGCGGCACGGTGGATATTATGATGCACACGCTGGAGCGTTACTTTGGCTGGAGCACGGACAGTTTAATTACGGATCGGCTGGCTGAGGGGCTGTTAAAGGCAGTGATTGAAGCCGGGCGCATTGCAGATAAGAATCCGCAGGATTATGAAGCCAGGGCAACACTGATGTGGGCGGGCAGTCTTTCGCACAATGGTTTGACCGGGCTTGGACGTGACTTTTTTATGCAGGTGCATCAGCTTGAGCATGAACTTTCCGGGATGTATCCAGAAATTGCCCATGGTGCAGGACTTTCTGCGCTGTTTTGTTCGTGGGCAAGGTACGTCTGCCCGACCTGGCCTGAACGTTTTGCCCAGTATGCGGTGCAGGTATGGCAGATAACCATGGAGGAAAATGATCCGACGAAAACGGCTCTGGCAGGAATTGCCGCTACAGAGGAGTATTTCAAGAGCCTGGGGATGCCGGTTTCCTTAAAGGAACTGCACGTCGATCCTGCGCGCTTTGAGGAAATGGCAGAGAAATGTACGAATTTTGGCAAGCGTACCCTGCCGGGAATCCGGGAACTAAAAAAGAATGATATGATGGAAATTTACCGGATGGCCTATGAACGATAATAAAAGTCCAGAGTAAACTTGAATCTTATTGGTTATTCGTAAAAGGACAAAGCGGAGCTGTTGCAAAAAACGGTTGATGCACAATATATGGATGAAACGCTTATGGTTTCTGTCGTATATTATGCACTTAGCCGTTATTTTGCAACAGCTCCAGCTCCTTCATTAGAATGTTGTCTGTTTTTCAGCAACACTGATTTTATTTACTATGGTTATCTGCCTTTATTTGCAAAGCTTCTTAAACTCATCTGCCACAAACTGTACCTGTGTACCTACGATAACCTGAACGGAAGTTTTTCCTGGGCGGATAACGCCGGCAACGCCTGCGGACTTAATCTTCTTTTCATCGACAGCCGTGTAATCCTTAACTTCCAGGCGGAGTCTTGTAATACAGTTGTCAATGGAGGTAACATTCGACGGGCCGCCGATACCTTCCAGGATGATTCTTGCCACTTCAGTAAAGTTGTTATTGGACAGAACTACCTGGGTTTCGTCCTCGTCGTCCTCGCGTCCGGGGGTCTTTAAGTTAAACTTAACAATAATAAAGCGGAATACGATATAGTAGATAATGCCGACAACTACGCCGATGGGAATCAAAAACCATGGGTTCTGTGCCAGAGGCGTAAAGGAGCTGAGTACCATATCTACCGCACCGCCGGAGAAAGAGAAGCCTGCACGGATGGGAAGGGCAACGGTAATGCCTGCGGTGATACCGGCAAGCAGAGCATGAACAACGTACAGACCTGGAGCCAGGAACATAAATGCAAATTCGATTGGCTCGGTAACGCCGGTGAAGAAGGAACAGAAAGCTGCGGAGAATAACAGACCGTAAGCAATCTTTTTCTTTTCCGGTTTTGCCGTGTGGTACATGGCAAGACATGCTGCAGGAAGACCAAACATCATGAAGGGGAAGAATCCGGTCATATACATACCGGCCTGTCCGAGTACACCTGTATTTCCCCAGAAATTGCCAAGGTCATTAATTCCTGCCACGTCAAACCAGAATACGGAGTTTAACGCATGGTGCAGGCCGAACGGAATCAGCAGACGGTTAAAGAATGCGTAGATTCCGGCACCCAGAGCGCCCATGCCGATAAATGCCTTACCCATAGCAACCAGTGCACCGTAAACGATAGGCCATACAAAGAAGAGAACCAAAGCTGCCGCGATGGAATACAGTGCCGTAAAAATCGCTACCGCACGTTTGCCGCTGAAGAAAGCCAGGGCATCGGGAAGCTTTACGCTCTTATACTTATTATAACAGGTGGAACCGATAATACCGGAGATAATACCGATAAACTGGTTGACAATCTTGCCAAAAGCAGGATCGGCTTCCTTGCCGGTAATACCCGCTACCGTACCGCTGCTGAGCAGGGTGGTAATCATATACATGGAAACCAGACCGGATAATGCCGCTGCGCCGTCACTGTCGTCAGCCATACCCACGGCAACACCGATGGCAAACAGCCACGACATATTGTCGATTAAGGCACCGCCTGCTTTAATCAAAAACAAACCTACCGAGTAGAGAAATCCCCCTGCGGTAAACCCCTGAACCTCCCCTGCCATGGCAGCCGGAGCCAGTATGTAGCCGATACCCATTAAAATACCGCAGATGGGCAGACATGCTACCGGAAGCATCAGCGACTTGCCAAGCTTTTGAAAATACTTCATTAACATAAGAAAACTCCTTTCTCCCGGTCAAATGACCGCTGCATTGATGGTTTATCTAAATCCTTTCGGACTTAAATCAAAGAAATAATAAATTGGAAATCACAAAGAAAAGAAATGGATAATCCTAAAAAATGGCCTGTGTTCCATTTAGCGCCTGTTCAAGTGCTGTAACCATTTCCTCTTCCCCTGGACCGTCGGCTTCAAGGGTGAGTTCATCCCTGTACAAAGCCCCCAAAGACATCAGCTCCATAAAATCTCTTCCATCCGCGTTTTTTTCCCCAAAGCTAACCCTTACCCGGACAGAAGATTTTTTGCACAGCATGGAAACTTTTGCTGAATTTCTCGCGTGCATCCCCTCAATATCCGTTAAAATAATTGTTTTTCTAACCATAAATCTACCTGCTGTGAAACTGCTCTGCAGTACTTAAATTGCGCTGTATCCTGTGTTTTTGCAAGCGGTTTTCCTTACAGTGTAATGATGGGATCTAATGCCTTTACCTCCATACCGCTGTGGCAGACCATGTTGGGGAAGGATGGGGTATTGCAGATAATTACAGGAGTCGTGATATCGTAGCCCGCTGACTTTACCCTTTCTAAATCCACCTCAACCAGCACATCACCGGCTCTAACCCTGTCCCCCTGAGCGACAAGGGCGTTGAAGAACTGGCCTTTTAAATTTACCGTATCCAGTCCGATGTGGACAATTAATTCCGCCCCGAAATCGGTTTTTAAGCTCACGGCATGTTTGGTTTCAAACATAACCACAATCTCGCCGTCTGCCGGTGCCACAATCCTTCCGTCACTGGGAACAATCGCTACCCCCTTTCCCAAGATTTCCTGGCTGAATGTGGGGTCTGCCACCTCGCTCATGGGGATGGCTTTTCCCGACACAGGCGCCAAAATCTCGTGTTTTGCTGCTTCCTGTCCACCAAATAATTTTTTAAGTGAACCAAACAAAATAACCGCCTCCTTTTATGTTATATGCGCACACGCTTAATGTGTACGGCTAAATAAGACACTTCTTCGTCTGATACATGATGCTCATAGTTTTTCTGGATGTGCTCCCGGATCTTCAGACTGCACTGGTATTCCTCAGGATAAATTTTGGAGATAACCTGGGAAAATTCAGGGTTTTCCCCGTCTAAAAGTTCCTTGCAGTAAATCCGTTCTGCCAGAAACCTGAGGTGTGTGATCAGGCGTTCATAGCTTAAAGAGCTTTCGTCAAATTCTATATGGAAATAGTTCTTAATAATTCCCATGACCTCCTGAATTAAGTTTGTAATGTCAATGGTGTCCCGCATCTTGATATTGTATTCTGCATTGACAATGTGCAGGGCAATGGAGGCCGCTTCGTCTGCCGGAAGACGTATGCCCAGACGGTTTTCAATCAGGGTAATGGCATACTCGCCGACCAGGTATTCTTCCTTATAAAAATTTTTAACTTCCCGAATCAGTGGATTGGCAAATATCATTTTTTTCTGAATCCGTTCGATGGAAAAATTAATATGGTCGGTCAGCGTCAGATAAATGCTGTGGTTTAATTTCCGGTTAAGAACATTTTTCGCGTAGTCAATAATCTCCGAAGAAATCTGTAAATGTTCCAGGGGAATCTGCGCCAGAAGGCTGCGGAACTTGGTCATGGTTCCCGGATTGTCCAGACGGAAAATTTTTTCAATCTTTTCGTTAGGAATTTCCATGTCCTTTCTCATATGGTAGCCCACGCCCCGTCCCATAATAACCACTTCCGTTCCGTCCTGATCCACGGCACTCACAACATTATTATTGATTACCTTATTGACTTTCATTACATTAACACCCTTTAAACACAAAAAACCAATCTTGAACAACCGACCTCACTGAAGTCTGGTTCAAAACTGGTTTTGCCTGCTTAACAGTAACAATCCATTCTTTCTTCTGTTTTCTATCTATAAATTAATTTAACAGATTTTCACAGGAATGTCAATTGTTTTTTTATGATTTCTTTAGAATTTCTTAATAATTTTTCGCCCTTTGCCCAAAAACTACCGTGCAGATGTGTGAAAAATGACTAAAACAGCGCAATTACCGACTGTCTTTCCACAATCTCTACATCCAGCGTGATCTGGCAGGGAGAGTCGTCCATACAGCTTTCGTCCTGAATTTTTTCCACTAATTTTTGTGCGGCAATCCTGGCTTTCTGTGCAATGTTTTGTGATACGGAGGTAAGCTTAGGAGTAGTGTACTGGCAGAGACTTAAATTATCATATCCGGTAATGGATAAGTCCACAGGAATCCTCAGCCCGCCCAGCCTTGCCCCTTCCATTACCCCGATGGCACATATATCTGCGGTCGTTACAACAGCCGATAAATGATTGCTCATCGCAGCAATTTTCTTCCCGGCAAATAAGCCTCCCTCATAGGATGGTTCACAGGGAATAACATAGTCCTCCCGAAAAGGAATCGAACATTCCTCCAAAGCCTCGCGGTAGCCAAGGAAACGTTCCGTAAGAATTGTACTGCTCTGATAATCGGCAGCAAAGGCGATATGGTTATGCCCCCGGTTGATCATATATTTTGTAGCCAGGTAAAGCCCTTTCCGATCGTCTGCGCAGATATTAATAACCTTTGGCGCCTTAAAAGGCTGGTCAAAGACAACAAAAGGACAGGGAGGTTTAGCGATAAAGTTATCTGCGTATTTTAAAAAGTCCGGGTAGAGAAAGATAATTCCATCGACATTCCAGTTCTTTAAAAACTGTGACATATCTTTTTCCTTGGTTACGGAACGAAACATCATATAGTAGCCGTTCTTTCCAAGTTCTTTTTCGATAATCCCAATCATTGTGCTGACATAAGGATTTTCCAGGTAATTTTCATCCTGGTTGTTTACGGAGATAATCACGCCGATAATATTGGAATTTTTCCTGGTCAGATTCCGGGCGGTCAGATTGGGGACATAGCCGCATTCTTTAATAATGGCATTGACTTTTTCTGTGGTCTGGGCTGAAACACGGCTGGATTTTCCGTTGATAACATTGGATACGGTCATCATACTGACACCCGCCTTGTCAGCAATATCTTTTAATGTTGTTTTTTCCATAAATTTACTTCCTAAAGGTTTAATTTTTCTGATTATAGGTGCAAAAGGTTTATAACTGAGGGTGTTGCAGATTTATATTGTATTGTTAAATTTATTATAACGTAATTGGAAGAAAATTGCAACTAACCAGATATAAAAAGAAAATAGTAAAACTGCATAAAAAAGATGAATAAAATCTAGTAAAAACATAAAATTCAGGATAAGTTGTTGACAAAAAGATTAGATTATGATAGTTTATTAATAGATTTAGCGCTAAACCAAAGGTACGAAATATAATAAATAAGAAAATTAAGAAAATATGGAGGTAAGAGAATCATGAAGAAAAGATTAACAGCAGCAGTTATGGCGGCAGCAGTGGCAGCTACGGCATTGACCGGGTGCGGCGGCGGGAGTGCTTCCGGCGGAGGATCATCTTCAGGCGGAAACGGGGGAGCAGCGCCGGCAGCAGAGGCACCGACAGAACCGTTTGGCGATACGATTAAGTATGACCCAAGTGTGGCAATCAATGACGGCAAGGATATCACTGTTGAGCTCTGGGAATGGGGCAGTGACGAGTTATTCCAGCAGGTGATTGACGGCTACCAGGCGATTCATCCGAATGTAACGATTAAACTGGTAAATAACCCATGGGAGGACTACTGGACGAAGCTTCCCCTGGCTTTAGACGGAGCAAACGGCCCGGCAATCTTTAATGTACATAACAGCTATCACGAGAACCTGATTAATTATATGGCGCCACTGGAGATTCCGTTAGAGGATCTGGAAGCTGATTTTACCGGTGTTGAAGCGCATGTGATTGATGGAAAGGTTTACTATATTGACTACGGCATGATGACCGGCGCGGTTTATTATAATAAGGATATGTGGGAAGCTGCGGGTCTTACGGATGCTGATATTCCCAAGACCTGGGATGAGATGCGCGAAGTGGCAAAGAAACTGACCATTAAGGATGGCGACCGTTTAATTCAGGCAGGTTTAAACTTTAACGATGACTTCCATCAGAACTATCTGTTGGGCTTAAATTACCAGTTAGGGGAGAACCTTTTCCTGGAAGACGGTAAAACTCCGAATGTAACTTCCGATGCGATGAAGCAGGTAATGCAGATGTTAGTGGATATGTACGAGGTTGATGGCGTAGGCTCGAAGGATTTCGGTGAGAAATGCGCGGACAGTTTTGGTCAGGGACAGTCGGCAATGGTGATGCAGTGGGGCCATTACTACAATACTTTAAATACCACCTGGACTGACATCAATTTCGGTGTATTTGAGATTCCTACTTTTGACGGCAATCCCTATGCTTACAACCGCTATAACGGCGAATCCAGCTTTGGCATCAACAAGAATGCTTCAGCAGAGCAGCAGGCGGTAGCACAGGATTTTGTAAAATATTTCCTTGCCAATGACGATGCACAGATTGCCTTTAACCTGGCGATGAGTACCTTCCCGGCAAAGAAATCTTTAGCGGACAGCGAAGCAATTATGGCTAACCCGTCCTTAAGCATCTTATCTGAGCATATTGACCACTATATCTGGCCAGGTCCGATGCCGGCTACGGTAGAAACCTCCTTAAAGACTGCAGGACAGAATATTTTCTTTAACGGCATGGATGTTGGTACTGCATTAGAAGAGGCACAGCAGTCCATTATCCGCGATATGAGCAGCAGCAGTTTTACATCGGTAGAGCATTTATATAAGTATGCAAAATAAGCCGGAGAATTAAAGCTGCACATAAAAGAGGGGCCTGTCGCAAAGTGTAATGTATGCACCATAGGTGGATCAAACTCTTGTGGTTTCCGCAGTATATCATGCATTATGCATTTAGTTGTTATTTTGCAACAGCCCCTTCAGGAACATGTTTGAAAATTACAGCTGGCAGAAAATCATGTTCCAACATGCTCTAAAAAGTGCTCTCAAAAAACAAATGGAGGGAAATCTATGTTTAAAAAATCACATCCTTTGCAGAGTAAAAGTGAAATTGCCCTGCGAAATATTGTTGTCCTTGGCATGATATTGTTCTTCTCCGTATTTTTAATTGCTCCCATTGCCATCGCCTTTGCAGGAAGCTTTCATGAGTGGAATCCGCTGAGCGGAACCTATCGTTTTTTAGGCTTGCAAAACTATAAAGAGGTTTTAATCAGTTCTTTGTTCTGGAAATCGCTGTGGAATACGGTGATTTTCTCGGTTGTGGTAATTATCTTCCGTGTGGGCCTTGGTTTAGCCATTGCCTATGCCGTGTATTCCTCATTAGTGAAGTATAAAAGCTTTTTCCGCACTGTATTTTATATGCCGGTGGTTACGCCGATGGTTGCTGTAGCCTTTGTCTGGAAGTTTATGTACAACCCGCAGATCGGCACGATTAATCAGATTTTCGGTCTGGATATCAACTGGCTGATGAACCCGAAAACAGCGCTGATTGCCGTAATTATTATGACCATCTGGAAAGACTTCGGCTATGCGGTGGTTATGTACATGGCAGGGCTTTACTCCCTTCCTTCGGATGCTTTGGAGGCAGCAAAGGTGGACGGGGCAAATTCATGGCAGAACTTCCGTTACATTACGTTTCCGCTGTTAAAGCCAATGACACTGTTTGTTACGATTACTTCGATTATTTCTTATATTCAGGCTTATGTGCAGATCCTGATTATGACTGAAGGCGGACCGGGAACGGCAACCTACCTTTCCTCGTACATTATTTACGACGAGGCGTTTGTAAAATATAACTTCGGCTATGCGTCGGCATTGTCCTTTGTGCTCTTTATTATCACGGGAATCTTTACCTGGCTTTCCTTTAAGGTGTCAGGCAATGAAGAATAGGAGGGAGTTATGAGAAGAAAAATAAGTACAATTGCGCTGAATGTGCTTCTTATTGTATTGGGACTGGTTACGGTTTATCCTTTTGTCTGGATGTTAAGCTCTTCCTTTAAGCAGAATAAAGAGATTATGGCATTGGAGCAGCATCTTTTGCCGCAGTTTTTTACGGTAAAGAACTACATTACCATGAATTCCCGGTTTAATTTTATGCGGTTTTTTGCAAACAGCTTGCTGGTAACGATTGTGGTAACTCTGGCGGTAATTTATACCAGTACGATTTGTGGGTTTGTGCTGAGTAAGTATAAATTTAAGGGGAGAAATCTGCTGTTTGGCTTTGTTCTTTCTACGATGATGATTCCCTGGTGCGTTACGATTATTCCCAAGTATTCTATGATTCAGAATTTTGGATGGCTGGATAGTTATAAGGCGCTGATTATTCCTGCATTATTTAGCGGGTTTGGAATTTTTAATATGAAGCAGCATATTGCGACACTGCCGGATGAGATTTTGGAGGCGGCGAGAATCGACGGAGCGGATGAGTTTTTTATCTTCCATCGGATTATTTTCCCTATGGCAAAGAACGGGATTTCCAGCATTGCGATTTTCCAGTTTTTATGGACATGGGAGGATTATTTGTGGCCGTATTTGGTTATCAGTGCGAAGGAAAAACAGTTATTGTCGGTGGGACTTAAGATGTTCAGCGGACAGTACTCTACGGATTACGGTGCATTATTTGCGGCGACGGCAATCTCCATTATTCCTGTATTGCTGATTTATGTGGTGTTCCAGAAGCAGTTTATAGCAGGGGTGGCTTCGGCAGCGGTAAAAGGGTGATGGTAAGGCTTTTTTAAGGCGTTTGGCTGTTGGTTTTTTAGGCTGCTGGCATGCTTTTTTGCTACAGCAAAGCGGATGGACGTTGTTCCCTGATTTACCATATCGTAGAACACAGTAAGCAGCTTGACAATTATTATAAGAAAGGGTCAGTTCGACATGAAAGATATTTACAAGATTAGTACACGCCCAATTTCAATCGGGGAAAATCAAATCCGGGGAGAGAAGTATCGGATTACGATGCTTACGGAGGGGCTGGTTCGGCTGGAATACTGCGAAGACGGAGTTTTTGAAGATCGGCCTACGCAGATGGCATTGCATCGCGATTTTCCGAAAACCGAGTTTCATTTGATTCATAACCCGGATGGGATTGAGATCCATACGTCGCGGATACAGCTGATTTATAATGAGAAAGCGTTTTCCGCCAATGGATTAAGTATACAGGTTAAGGGAAATTTAAGTGCTTATCACAGCATCTGGCGCTTTGGGGAAGCGGTTCATGATTTGGGCGGTACGGCAAGGACGCTGGATATGGCTGACGGAGAAGTAAAACTGGATCATGGTGTGGTTTCACAGTTTGGTTATTCTCTGCTGGATGACAGCCGTTCGCAGGTGCTTCTGGAGGATGGCTGGCTGGAACCGAGGAAAAAGGGAATCTGGGATTTATATTTCTTTGGCTATGGGCATGATTATAAACAGGCATTAAAAGACTTTTATTTCCTCTGCGGGAAAACGCCGATGCTTCCACGTTATGCCTTGGGGAACTGGTGGAGCCGTTATTATCCGTACACGGAGAAAAGTTATACGGAACTGATGGATCGTTTTGCTAAGGAAAATCTTCCGTTTACGGTGGCGATTATCGATACAGAATGGCATGTAATGGATATCGATGAGAAGTACGGAAGCGGATGGACAGGTTATACCTGGAACCGCGAATACTTCCCTGAACCAGAACGATTCCTCGGCGAGCTTCACCGGCGGGGGATGTATACGGCTTTGAATATTCATCCGGCAGAGGGCGTGAAAGCGCATGAGGAAATGTATGTGGATATGGCGAAGGCCATGGGTGTGGACTATGCCAATGAAGATCCGGTGAACTGTGATTTGGCTGATCCGAAGTTTATTGAGAATTATTTTACGTATCTTCATCATCCAAGGGAAGATGAAGGTGTGGACTTCTGGTGGATTGACTGGCAGCAGGGAACAAGCTGTAAGGTGGAAGGGCTTGATCCGCTTTGGATATTGAATCATTATCATTTTTTGGATAATGCAAAGAGCGGCAAGAGGCCAATGACATTTTCGCGTTATGCCGGGCCGGGAAGTCATCGCTATCCGGTTGGGTTTTCCGGGGATACGATTGTCACCTGGAAGTCTTTAGACTTTCAGCCGTATTTTACGATAAATGCGACGAATATTGGTTATGGCTGGTGGAGCCATGATATTGGCGGTCATATGATGGGATATAAGGATGATGAACTGGTAGCACGCTGGACGCAATTTGGGGTGTATTCGCCGATTATGCGTCTGCACAGTTCCCGAAGTGAGTTTAACGGGAAAGAGCCGTGGCGGTTTAAGAAGGAAACCGAGATTGCCATGGGAGAGGCACTGCGCCATCGTCATCGGATGATGCCTTACCTGTATTCGATGAATTATCGGAGTTTTCAGGAGGATATGCCGATAGTTGAGCCGATGTATTATGAGT
This sequence comes from uncultured Lachnospiraceae bacterium, assembly GCA_910584785.1. GTDB lineage: Bacteria > Bacillota > Clostridia > Lachnospirales > Lachnospiraceae > Caccovicinus. Next base: position 136,269 of record CAJUDX010000001.1, read on the forward strand.
ATCCAGAGGAAAAAGAGGCATATCAGGTTAAGAACCAGTATTATTTTGGAAGTGAGTTAATCGTTGCCCCGATTACGGAAAAGCGGGCTGCGGGGCTGAATGTGGCAGGGACGAAGGTCTGGCTGCCAAAGGGCATCTGGTATGATATTGATACGGGGATGATGTATGAGGGCGGTCGGAGTATCAGGATGTATCGGGATATTAACCACATTCCTGTGCTGGCGAAGGCCGGGGGAATTATACCGCTGACGGAAGAAATTTCTGCGCCGGAGGCGGGGAAGAACCCGGATTCATTGAGAATTGTCGTGCATGCAGGGGCAGACGGGGAGTTTGTGCTTTATGAGGATGACAATGTTACCTTAGCCTATGCAGATGGCGTTTGCGCAAAGACACGGATGCTGTATAGGGAAGTTAGGGAACAGGAAGAACGGGAAGGCAAAGGCGGCAGGGCAGTATTTGTTATGGAGCCGACGCAGGGAGAGTTAAGCCTGATCCCGGCGCAGCGGGAGATTACCGTGGAGTTTACCGGGTTTTTGCCGGAGGCAGTTAAGGATGCCGAGGTAATCCTGGATGGGGAAATCCTGGATGGGGAGCAGATGAGCGTTTCCTATGATAAGAACAGGCAGGCGGTTGTGGTTTGGATCGAGACAGTGAAAACAGGGGAGAAGTTAGCGATTTCTCTTCCGTTAGCTCTTAGGTCAAAGGAAAATGCTGTGGACAAAAGAATCTATGACTTTTTAAATCAGGCGGAGATTTCCTTTGTGCAAAAGGATGAGATCTTTGAACTAGTAAAGAAGGAGAGAAGGATTCCTGTGCTCCTTTCCCAGTTAAGTGTTATGGGGATTGACCATGCGCTTTATGAAGTACTGGCGGAATTGCTGACAGGGATGATGGCGTAAGATGCTGGAAAAGTCTTTTGATGCTCCTGCAATTTTATGAATGGAAAGCTGTTTTTTTAGCAATATGGTTTTTGGAAATGCTTTAAAGATGAATTGAACTGAAAAAGCAGCAAAATATAGTGATTAGAGAGAAGTGGAATGATTTCTGCTTCTCTTTTTTTCAGGTAATTTCAGATCAATTTAGGAGAACATGTGAACCTGGAAGAATGATTGCAAAAGAGAAAGAGTTATGGTAATATGGGTACATGAAAGAAGGCGGAGATATATTCCAAAAGTTGAGGGTCAAATTTGCTGGATGATGAAAGAGATGAAAGAAAAATGTTAAAGAAAAAGGGGTTAGGGTAATCAGAGAAAAATAAAAAACAAGGCTTTTCAACACTTGGAAATGTTAAAAAACCTTGATTTATCAGCTTTTCATCGGGGCAACAGGATTTGAACCTGCGACCTCTCGGCCCCCAGCCGAGCGCGCTACCAAGCTACGCCATACCCCGCTCGATTTCTTATTATAGCAAAAAGATCGTGATTTGAAAAGACCTTTTTTTATTTTTTTTGGAGGAAATAGAATTGGTATGAATTTAGAGGAAAAAAAGCCTGACCGCAGGTCGATTATTAGTTTTGATTTAGATATGACATTGCTTGACCATCGTACATATCAGATACCGGACAGTGCCATGAAGGCCGTGGAGCGTTTGCGGAGGAATCATAGGATTGTGATTGCCTCCGGGCGGGATATGGATAATTATTATAGCTGTTCGTTTCGTGACCAGCTTGAGCCGGATGGGATTATTCATTTGAACGGGACAAAGGTTACTGCCGGAGATGCGTTGGTGTATAATCATTTTATGGACAGGGATTTGTTGCATGAACTTCTTCATTTTGCCATGGAGCATGGGCTTAGTCTTGGGGTGACGATTGACGGGAAGGATTATTATACCTGCCCGGAGGCGGTGATTGCTCATGATAGGGCAAAATGGGGGGATGTGGGGCGGCGTTTTGCCGATGCGGAGATTTTGTTTTCGCTGCCGGTTCGGACACTGGCCTATATCGGAGGAGAGGATGGGGCAATGCTTTTGGAAGCGAGATTTCCGCAGGTGAAGTGTCCCATGTTTGCCGGGAAGGTGGGGGCAGATGTTGTGGAAAAGGAGGCATCTAAGGCTGAAGGGTTGCGCAGACTCTGTGCGTTTTGGGGAGTTGAGATGCGAAATACGGCAGCTTTTGGCGACAGTATGAATGATGTGGAGATAATCAGGGAAGCGGGCATTGGGATTGCCATGGGAAATAGTGTGCCGGAGCTTAAGGAGGAGGCTGATTATATCGCCCCTCATATCCGGGAAGATGGGGTTTACCGTGCCTGTGTGCATTTTCAGTGGTTTGAAAATTTTGTGTAATCTGCGGTCTTATAAGATGAATGTTAGCACAATTTGCGGTCTTATAAGATGAATGTTAGCACAATTTGCGGTGTTATAAGGTGAATGTTAGCGCAACCTGCGGTGTTATAAGATGAATGTTAGCGCAACCTGCGGTGTTATAAGGTGAATGTTAGCGCAATCTTCAGTGTCATAAGGTGAATGTTTGTGTAATCTGTGGTATTATAGGATGAAAGTTTAAAAGATAGAAGAAAAGAGAAAGGGAGAGGAAAAAGTTATGACAAAGATGTTTGATTTGGTTATTATTGGAGCTGGGCCAGGAGGGTATACGGCAGCGCTGCAGGCTGCTGATTTTGGGATGAAGGTAGCAATTATCGAGGAAAAGGAGATCGGGGGTGTTTGTGTAAATCGCGGCTGTATCCCCACGAAAGCTCTTCTTTATGCATCGCATATTTTTTCTTTGATGCAGTCCAGTGATGCGTTTGGCATTTTTACCAATGAAATTTCTTTTGATTATGGAAAGATGCAAAAGTATAAGGATCGCTCTGTAGTTACCTATCGGGAAGAAATTTGCCAGATATTTGAGGAAAAACAGATTACCGTGGTGCAGGGCAGGGGAATTTTGCGCCGGGATAGGACGGTGGAGGTTCATGGAAAAGAGGGGAAGGAATATTATCAGGGAAAGTATGTGATTCTGGCAACTGGTGCAAAAGCGGTTGTTCCGCCTATTCCCGGAGCTGATCTTCCCGGTGTGGTGACTAGCGACAGGATATTAGGCGGAGGGGACTGGAACTACCATCGGGTTGTGATTATCGGCGGCGGAGTGATTGGCGTGGAAATGGCAACCATATTTAACAGTTTATGCAGCCGGGTGACGATTTTCGAAAAGAACAGCCATCTTTTAGGGCCAATGGATGATAAAGTGGCTCAGGAACTTGAGGAGATTTTAAAGGCGAAGGGTATTGGCGTATACTGCAATGTGGATGAGATTACCATTGCCAAAGAAGATAGCCTGATATGCAGGGTTAAGACGGCTTCGGGGGAGGAAATCAGCGAAAAGGCAGGGATTGTGCTGATTGCCGCAGGAAGAAAGCCGGATTTTACGGGCTTGTTCGGTGAGGACGTACATCTGGAAATGAAGGATAACCGCCTGGTGGTGGACAAGAATTTTGCAACCAGCGAACCGGGGGTTTATGCGATTGGCGATTTGACGGCGGATATTCAGCTTGCCCATGTGGCGGCTGCCCAGGGAACGTTTGTAGTGGAAAATCTGGCGAACCGGGAGCACAGCATTCGTCTTGAAGTCGTGCCCAACGGCATGTTTGTCAGCCTTCCCATTGTTCCAAGCTGCATTTATACAACACCGGAAATTGCCACCGTGGGCATCACTGAGGAGACAGCGAGGGCGTACGGCATGAAGGTGCGGGTGGGCCATTATTCGATGAATGAAAATGGAAAATCGATTATTACCAGGGCCGACGGGGGCTTTATCCGTCTGGTTTTCGAGGCCTATTCCAATACCATTGTGGGTGCGCAGATGATTTGTCCGCGGGCTACGGACATGATTGGGGAGATGGCAACAGCGATTGCCAATGGTCTGACGGCAACCCAGCTTTCCCTTGCCATGCGTGCACATCCTACCTATAGTGAGGGTATTAAAGCTGCTATAGAGGACGCAATGCATTTGGAAAAATAAATGTAATTTAAAATGCTGTTCAATGGATACTGCAGGATTTGAGGAGGAATAAAGGATGATACAAGAACGTTTGGCTAAACTTCGGGAATTGATGAACGATCGCGGCATAGATGCCTATCTGGTTCCCACAGCGGATTTCCATGAATCGGAATATGTGGGTGATTACTTTAAATGCAGGAGCTTTTTATCCGGCTTTACCGGTTCCGCAGGGACGCTTGCGGTAACGATGAAAGAAGCGGCCCTGTGGGTGGACGGAAGGTATTTTGTACAGGCAGGCGAGCAGCTGAAGGGCAGCGGGATTACCATGATGAAGATGGGCGAAGAGGGCGTGCCGGAGCTGGAGGATTATCTGGTGGAGCATGTGCCGGAAGGCGGCTGCCTGGGCTTTGACGGGCGGGTGGTTAACAGCTTTACCGGAAAGCGGCTGGAGAAACGTCTGGCGAAAAAGAAGGCTTCTATCCATTTTGAGGAGGATTTGGTGGATCTTATCTGGACGGATCGGCCTGCGCTTTCTTGTAAGCCGGTGTGGATACTGGATGAGAAATATGCGGGAAAAGGGGCAGCAGAAAAGCTTGCCAGCCTGCAGAAAGCGATGGAAAAAGAGGGGGCGACGGTACATCTTTTAACGACGCTTGATGATATTGTATGGCTCTTTAATATCCGCGGGGATGACATTCCCTGTAATCCTGTAGTCTTATCCTATGCGGCAGTTACATTGGATGATGTCTATTTATTCATCGCCATGGAAAGTGTAAATCAGGAAGTCAAGGATTATCTTCATGGTCTGGGCGTCAAGATTCGTCCTTATAAGGATATTTATCCGTATGTAAAATGCCTGCGGGATGAACATGTGCTGCTGGAAAAGGAAAGGGTGAACTATGCCATTGTCCGAAATATTGATTCCAGCAATCAGATCATCAGCCGGATGAATCCTACCGTAATGGCAAAGGCAGTGAAAAATCCTGTGGAAATTGAAAATATGAAGAAGGCACATGATAAAGATGGGGTAGTGATGGCCCGTTTTATGTATTGGCTGAAGAAGAATATCGGGAAAATACCGATGGATGAGCTTTCGGTTCAGAACAAGCTGGACGGAATGCGCAGGGAGGTTGAAGGAAACTTGGGCCTGAGCTTTGATACCATATCCGCTTATGGGCCACATGCGGCGATGTGTCACTATTCAGCGGATGAAAAGAGCAATATTCCCTTGGAAGCTAAGGGGCTTTATCTGGTGGATTCCGGTGGGCAGTATCTTGAAGGAACGACGGATATTACCCGTACCATTGCGTTGGGGCCATTGACCAGAGAGGAAAAGGAGCATTATACCCTGGTACTGATTAGTATGCTGCGGTTGGGGGCGGTGAAATTCCCTTATGGTTCACGCGGTTTAACACTGGATTATGCTGCCCGTCAGGTATTTTGGGACAGGGGGATGAATTTTAATCACGGCACGGGACATGGTGTGGGCTATCTTTTAAATGTCCATGAACGTCCTGTGGGGATTCGCTGGAAAATGGTGCCGGAGCGGATGGACAGCTGTGTGCTGGAAGCCGGGATGGTTACATCAAATGAGCCGGGAGTGTACATTGAAGGAAGCCATGGGATTCGGACGGAAAATTTGATGATCTGTGTGGAGGATCAAAAGAACGAATTTGGGCAATTTATGCGGTTTGAATATTTGACTTATGCGCCAATTGATCTGGAAGGCGTGGACAAGGAAATGATGACCGAAAGAGATATTGCCCTGCTGAATGCTTATCACAGGGACGTCTATAAGAAACTTTCGCCCTATTTGGAAGGGGAAGAAAAGGAGTGGCTCAAAGAGGCCACGAGGGAATTGGTTTAATGGAGAATAGCTGATAAAAAAGTTAAGAAAGAGACGAAGAATGTCCGTTTGTGGGGACGTTTAATGGAGAATGGTGGATGAAAAAAGGGATAGAGGGAAGAGAAGGAAGCGCACAGGGAAGGGGAACGGGCCAGCACAGGGAAAACAGCAGGGCCCGCCCGTCTGCGCGGGGGAAGAGTGTGCCGTTAGGCGATGAGCGGCAGAAGAGATTAGGAAAAGGCGAACAGGAAAGCGTTTCGTGGAAAAAGGGCAGAGCGGAGGGTGGTTTGCAAATAAAAAAATGGTCGGATGGGGATTCGCCGCAAAAGAATTTTGTTATGAAGGAAAATGGCAGGAAAGGAACGGATTTATGTCCAATTGCCGGGCGCTGCGGCGGGTGTCAGCTGATTCATTTATCTTATGCAAAACAGTTAATGGTGAAACAAAAGAGACTGGAAAGTCTGCTGGAGGGGATTTGCACGGTTTATTCCATCGAGGGAATGGAAAATCCCTGGCATTACCGGAATAAGGTGCATGCCGTGTTTGACCATGACCGAAAGGGGAATCCGATATCCGGGATTTATGAGGCAGGAAGCCACAGGGTAGTTCCTGTGGACAGCTGTCTGCTTGAGGATAAGCAGGCGGATGCGATTATTGTTACCATCCGTGGATTATTAAAATCATTTAAGATTCGAACCTATGACGAGGATTCCGGTTATGGGCTTCTTCGTCATGTCATGATTCGGAAAGGATTTTTTAGCGGACAAATCATGGTGGTGCTGGTAACGGCATCACCGGTATTTCCGTCAAAAAGTAATTTTGTGCGGGCGTTGCGGGAAAGACACCCGGAGATTACGACCATTGTCCAAAATGTAAATGATCGCAATACCAGTATGGTGCTGGGAAAACAGGACCATATTTTTTTTGGAAGGGGGTTTATCGAGGACTGCCTCTGCGGATGCAGGTTTCGGATTTCCCCGCAGTCGTTTTATCAGGTAAATCCCGTGCAGACAGAAAAGCTCTATGCCAAAGCCATCGAACTGGCGGGGCTTTCCGGGAAGGAAACGGTGATTGATGCATACTGCGGGATTGGAACCATTGGAATCATTGCGGCGAAAAAGGCAAAGATGGTCATTGGCGTGGAATTAAACCCGGAGGCCGTGCGCGATGCAGTGAAAAACGCGAAAATGAACCAGGTGGAAAACATCCGTTTTTATCAAAATGATGCCGGACGTCTGATGCAGGAGATGGCTGCGGCGGGGCAGC
>CAJUDX010000002.1:0-93676 GCA_910584785.1 uncultured Lachnospiraceae bacterium
GCACTTGGGATACCTGAACTTAGACCGCCTAATCGGCGGTGAACTTTCACAGTAACTGAAGCAAGGGTATTTCCTAAAGCCTGCGGCAGGGCCGCGGACAGGCAAACAGCAGCAGACAGCACCATGCAGCAGGATTTTTGGGAATACCAGACCATTAAAAGGAGGTATATAGGTTTATGGAAGCAACCAACAAAGAAGTTATCTTTACAAGACCTCATAAGACAATCTATGCTACCGAGGATAAGATTATCAAGGTATTTGATAACCGCTATACCAAGGCTGAGGTATTAAATGAAGCACGCAACGAAGCATTGGTTGAGGAGAACATTGAACTGAATGTTCCTGCACTGCTTGAAGTATCCAAGACCGAAGAAGGCTGGTGCCTGGTTCGGGATAAGGTAGAGGGAAAAACCCTGGAAGAACTGATGAAGGAAAATCCAGAGAAGCTGGAAACCTACATGGAAATGTTTGTTGACTTACAGCTTGAAATTCACCGCCAGAAGGTTCCTGCCATCAAGCGTCTGCGCCATAAATTAATGGATCAGATTAACAGCTTAAAGGATTTGAATGCAACCGTCCGCTATGAGCTGGCTACCCGCCTGGAGAGCCTTCCAAGACACACTAAGCTCTGCCACGGTGACTTTAATCCAAGCAATGTTATCGTAGACAAGTACGGCAAGCTGTGGATTATTGACTGGGCACACGCTGCACAGGGCAATGCTTCTGCTGACGCAGCAATGACCTACCTGCTGTTCAGCCTGGAGAATAAGGAAAAAGCAGAAATGTATATGAAGATGTTCTGTGATAAGAGTGATACTGCCCGCCAGTATGTAAATCGCTGGCTGCCTATTGTAGCTGCTGCACAGATGACCAAGAAGAAGGAAAAAGAGAAAGATTTCCTGATGAACTGGATCGATGTAGCTGAGTATCAATAAATAGAAATTAATCATCAACCAACCAAAATAAATTAAATATCACTTAAAAGTTTTGCTCAATTAAATAAAATAATGTCCCTAAAAAAGCCGGTGTTTAGAAATTTGCACCGGTTTTTTTCTTTTATCAGGAAAAAAGAAAAAAATATTTCTAAAACTGCGGATAGGGATTGGAAAATTTTGAAATTTCCTTTATAATGTTGGTATAAGCGCAGAGCAGCGTGCAGGCGGCGGGAATCAATGTTCAGATACGTTCTAAGGCAGCTTATGCGCGGGGGAAAATATGAGGAGTGTTTACTTAAATGAAGAAAATTGCAGTATGTGACGATAATCCATTAATTTTGGAGGAGGTAATGGGGACGGTAAACCGCGTGGTACAAGCTGTGTGCTGTGATGGTTACTCTGAACTTGAAAGCCTGCTTGCAGCTATCAAAGACGGGAAGCGTTATCTGGCAATCCTTATGGATATTGAGTGGAATGGCTCAGCGGATGGGATCGAAGCGGCGCATAAGGTTCAGCAGTTGGATAAAGAGGCGCGGATTATCTATATGACAGGGTATGCAGAACGCTATGTTCAGCAGATCTTTTTAAAATCCGCGAATATCAGCGGTTTTTTGATGAAGCCGGTGGAAGAAAACCTTTTAAGGGAGAATTTGAGAAAGATTAAGGATGAGGAACGGGAGGCAGAGAAAAAGCGTTTGCTGGTAAAGTATAAGGGAGCCATGCTTTCCCTTTCTTTTGATGATATTTTTTATCTGGAAAGTGCAGGGCACGTGATTACCATACATACAAAGACGGGAAAGCAGAGCTGTTATGACCGCCTGGAAAAATTATTTGAACGTCTTCCTGAATACTTTATCCAGTGCCATAAAAGTTATGTGGTCAATATGAAGGAAATCCAGCGGATAGAAAAGGGAAAGGTGTGGATGACGGACTATACCGAAATTCCCATCAGTAAGGCCCGCTACGGAGATACAAAAAGCCGGTATTTTCATTATATGGAAGGTATGCTATTTTCTGTCAATGGAATATAGCAGGAGAGCGGGATGAGAATTTATTGGATTTGGCTGATATTAAGTATAGGCGGAGTGTTGGATTTAACCCTGATAACCTGGAATTTTCCGGTGAAGCGGGGAAGGGTGATTTTGGCAATATTTTATGGGATATTGCTTCCCTTGTGCTCAGGCCAGAAAACGTATTTGATTTTTCAGGGAAAAAGTTATGATGCACTGTTTTTATCGCTGTTACTCGTTTTAATTCTGGGAACCTGGCGCATAACAGGGGTAAAATTTGGCGAGATTTTGATTGCGTTTGCTTTTGTCTGTGTCGGTGGTGCGGGAAGCGAGCTGATAGCATTGGGTGTTATTTACTCAATTCTTGGAATACCTGTTCTTCCTATGGATAAGGCAGAAGGCTCGATGGCCTGTATGATGCTGGCAAACGGGCTTATGCTTTTTTATCTGATGGGAGTGAATGGGTTCTGGAAACGATATGGGCAGGGAAAGCGGGTAAACCGGGATTTCCTGCTTTTCTTTTTAGTGCTGGTACAGACCATCTTTCTTTACTGGATTGCCTATGCCGGTTATCAGGGATATATTAACATTACATTTGGTCTTTTAGCCGGTGTAGTGATTATTGTCTTTGGGACCATGTCTTTTTCTTTTATCCAGATTTATGACGAGGAGACAAGGGAAGAGGAAAAAAAGCTGAAGAGAATGGAACTTCAGGTGCAGAGGGAGTTTGTGCGTTTTCAGGAGCTGGAAGAAAAGGAACGAATGCTTGATCAAATTCGTCATGATTTTAACAATCACCTGTCCATGGTGTATTATCTTTCCCGCGAAGGAAAAATGGATCAGGCGGAGCAGCTTTTGGACGAGATGGAGCAAATGCTCTGTGATAAGGGAGAGGATGAGGCGTCTGAGAAAAAAACAGTTGTGGAGACAGAGAGGCAAACAGCAGAAAAAGTTTTGGTAAAATTTAAGGGGCTTTGGATTAGACAGCTTTTTCTGGTTCCGGCAGGGCAGCTTCTTTTACTTCCGGCAGTCGGTCAGATTTTGGCAGTTCATTTAAAAAGCTGGTGGCTGCTGGCGGATGGAATTGTCTTTTTTCTTATGGTTGGGACGGATGGACTGTGGCTGGTCTTGCTGTTTAAACAAAGGAGAAGAGAGAAAAGAAATGAACAGCTTTTGGCGGATATTTATGAACAGCAGGCACAGCAGAGCCGGGAGAAGATTTTACAGGAAGGACGACAGGAAAGAAAAGAGCTGCAAAAGGATCTGCTTTCTTGTCTGAAGGATGCCAAAGATAAAGTGGAATTGCAGAAAGAGCCTTCAGCTCTGAACAATGTTTTAAGGGAAATGCAGAAAAGGGAGAAAAGCCGTTACTGTGATAATGAGTTGGTAAATATGGTGCTGGAAGAAAAACTGAGGGAATGCCGGGAGTTTCAGATTCCTGTTTTGGTTCAAGTGGAGGTTCCTAAGGTGCTGGAGGTAAAAAGCAGCCATCTGTGCAGTGTATGGACAAACCTTTTGGATAATGGAATCCATGCCTGTAAAAGCCTGTCTCCTGCCCGGCGGTGGATGCATATTCAGTCGAAAAAGCAGGGAGACTATCTGTACATCCGGGTCAGTAATTCGACGAGCGTGGATTATGGGAGACGTCCGTCGGCTCCGGGGCATGGATTGGGCAAACAGATTCTTGCCCGTCTTGCTGTGCAGTATCAGGGTGAATATTGGACAAAGGTTAGTGATGAAACCTACATTGCCACTGTTGTAATGCAAATTCACAGAAAATCAAAGAAGACTTCAAACGAATAAGGTTATTTTTGCATGAAAAACACCTTTTTTTGCAATTGACTATATTCAAACATAGCATTTTGTTATAATGAAGAAATCAATCATGAACGAAAGCGCATGATGAAATGAAAATAGATAAGGAGAAAAAGTATGAATTTGACGAAGTGCAGTAATGGTCACTTTTATGACAGTGATACGTATGCTTCCTGTCCTCACTGCGGGGGTGGAGGAACAGAAAATGTAACAATTCCTTTTAGTAGCCCAGCAGGCGGTACACAGGATATTGGAGCGACCATGCCCCTTACCCCGCCAGTGACACCAGATCCGCCAATAACCAATGATTATGATAATCTGGATTTTGGCCTGGACGATGACGCCAAGACTATCAGTATTTATCAGAATGCCAAGGTAGATACCGTAGTGATGGCGCCTACCGTAGGCTGGCTGGTATGCACGAAGGGTAAGTTTTATGGACAGGATTTCCGTTTAAAGAGCGGAAGGAATTTTATCGGAAGAGGGGCAGGGATGGATGTTATGCTGGCTGGGGAAAACACAGTTTCCCGTGAACGCCATGCGACCATTATCCATGAGCCGCGTCAGAATATCTTTATTGCCCAGCCGGGAGAATCCAGAGAATTATTTTATGTCAATGGAAATGTGGTTCTCTCACCGGTTCAGTTAAAGAAAAATGATATTTTGCAGATTGGTGAAGTATGCTTAATGCTGATTCCCTGCTGTGACGATGTATTTAATTGGGATAAGGAAGAGGATTAGGGAAAAGCTTTATATGAAAAATGTTTAGGAGGATATACATATGTATTTTTGGTTAGAATTTGCTGAAATTATAGTGGAAATGTTTGCGGAAATGTCATGGCTTCCTTTTCTTTTAGGGGTGATTTTTTTTCTGGCATTGTATATTATTGAAGGATACGCAATTATGTGTATCGGGCATAAAGCAAAGATTGATGGGGATTTTATGCCATTTATTCCGATTGCGCGTCAGTTATATCAGATGAAAATTGTTGACTGCCCATGGTGGTATATTTTCTTTTTTGGCGATTGGACCTTTGTTGCCATGGGTTCATTGTTTTTGGTTTGCTATTTGATTTGGATACTGACGGAAATGGCAGCAATTATTATTGTACTGAGCATTATTTATTTTATTGCTAACCGGGTGTTTACTTTCTTTTATTATCAAAAGTTTTATCGTTCCTTTGGGTTTAACCCGAATATGGCATGGTTGAATATTATTTTAATGGTTCCTGTGATAGCGGCGATTCCAACCGTATTTACTTATTTGATTGCATTTTCCAATGCCATTCTTCACAAGGATTATGTGTCTCCCCGTGATGTGGATACACCGCCTTATGATGATCGGAAAAAGACCTCAAGCTCAAACTCCGGTGTGGTAGTGGGAATTGCCGGAAAGTATGCAGGGGCAAACTTTGATATGCTTGACGGATCAGAACTTGTATTTGGACGTGATCCGCAGAGTGCAAATATTATTTTTGACCAGACAGCATCAGATATTAGCAGACGGCATTGCAGTGTTAAGTTTGATGGAAAAGCAAATCAGTATGTAGTAACCGATTATTCAAGTACAGGAACCTTCCTGGAAGGCAGTATCCAGATTGAAAAGGGACAGCCTAAGACGTTAGCCAAGGGAACCGTAATTTATCTTGGCGGCAGCAAGCAGAATGGATTCCGCCTGAATTAAGTTAGTATTTCGAAAAAGAACAATGATAATCAGGCCGAAGGGAGAGGTTTAAAGAAATTTAGACTTATTCAGCGGCCTGATTTCCTTATGTACAGCATAGACAGCCAGAATGTGCTTTAATATGTGCCAAAGCCAGAAAGGAAAGCGGGGATTAAATTCATGATTACTTATCATTTATTGAGCAATCAAGGGGATCGGGGGAATAATGAGGATAATGTGGGAATGTACCAGAGAGAACAGGAATACTGTTTTGTTCTGGCAGACGGCTTGGGAGGCCACGGCAAAGGGGAACTGGCGTCACAGCTGGGCGTAGAGTCCGCAGTGAAAATTTTTGCCGTGAAAGGGGCTGGCCAGGAGAGTATGGAGCTATCATTTCAGGACGCTCAAAAGACGATTTTGGAAAAACAGGCAGTGGATATTACGGCCCGTGATATGAAAACAACCCTGGTAATTCTTCATCTCGGCGAAAAGAAGATTTGGTGGGGCCATATTGGGGACAGCCGCCTTTATTATTTCCAAAACGGCAAGCTTATCTCACGAACCCTGGATCACAGTGTTCCTCAAATGCTGGTGGCGGCGGGGCAGCTAAAAGAAAAGCAAATCCGCAATCACCCCGATCGCAACCGCCTTCTGCGTGTGCTTGGTGTAGACTGGGACAGTCCGAAATACCAGCTGGAGGAGCCTAAGGAAAGATTGGGGAAGCAGGCGTTTTTACTTTGCACCGATGGTTTTTGGGAGCTGATAGAGGAAAAAAAGATGCAGCACTGCCTGAAGAAGGCAAAAACACCGGAAGAATGGCTGAAGCTGATGGAAGAGATTGTAAGAAAGAACGGTCAGGGAAAGAACATGGATAATTATTCGGCAGTTGCCGTCTGGCTGGAATAGGAGGCAGGAAAGATGTCGGTGGTGCGCTGCCCTAGAGGGCATTTTTATGATGATCAGCGCTTTTCCCAATGTCCGCACTGTGGGATTTCTGCTGGTTCTTCTGGTAAAGAGAGCTGTTTGGAAGCAAACAAAAGGAGACCAGATGCGGTCGGGACGGGAATGGACGGAAAAACCCAGGGAATGACCAGTGAGAAAAAAAGAGGGCTGTTTGGATGGCTGGATCGGGAAAAAACTTCCGCTTTTTCATCGGATAAAGCGGTGGAAATGGAAGAGGAAAAAACGGTGGCTTTTTCCGCAGATGCAGGAATGGATTCAGAAGGGGATCATACCATTGCATTAAAAAACAGAAGTGAAGATGATTTGGATGATCAGCGAACGATAGGATTTTTCTCCGGCGCAAAGGGAAATGATTTTGTGACGGGTTGGCTGGTCTGTATCGAGGGAAGAGAAAAAGGAAGAGATTACCGGCTTCATCACGGCTTTAACCGGATTGGGAGAAGCTTTTCCATGGATGTGCAGGTGATGGAGGATTTGGGAATCGTGGAGGAAACTCACTGTTCTATTGTTTATGATGATAAATCCAACCAGTTTTCACTGATTCCTTCCCATGGAGCATTGACTTATTTTAAGGGGCGGATGCTTGGCGAACCGGAAACTTTACATACAGGGGATGAAATCCGTATGGGAAACAGTTGCTTTGTATTTATTCCATTTTGCGGGGAGGGAAGAGTATGGGAAAAGGAAGAAAAATAATTGGCCTTAGCTTGCTGCTTTCGATGCTTTGTGGCGGGCTTACATTCGCTGAACCAGGAGCAGAAGGAGAGATACCTCAGGCGATGAGCCTGGAAGATGAATGCAGGATTGAACAGGTATATTTGAATCTGCCGGAGGTTTTTGTTTATGGGGATGGGTTTAGCCTGGAAGATGTGGAATCTGCCCAGGGCTATCTTTCTCAGGATAAGCTGGAACTTGTCCAGGCACAGCCCTTTTTCCAGCAGGGAGAGGGGATAACCTATTATGTGCTGCTGGATATTTCCGGATCGATTCCCAGAACCTATTTTTCGTCGATTAAGGAAGGAATCCAAAATCTTCAGAATGGTCTTGGGGCATCGGACCAGCTGATTTTATGCACCTTTGGTGAAGAGGTGGCTTTAGCTGCCGATGGAAGCCAGACAGCACAGGAACTTGAAGCAATTCTTGCCGGGCTGAGCAACCGGGATCAGGAAACCTTATTATTTGAGGGAATAGACCGGGTGGCGGCAATGACCGAACAGACAAGGGGAGTTTGCCGGCGTCAGGTGCTTTTGGTGGTGTCGGACGGGGAAGATTTTGCCGTAGGAAAAAAGATGGCACAGGAGGCTTTAGCAACCTTAAAGGATAAGGGGCTTCCGGCATATGCTCTCTGTATTCAGGATACAGATAAGGTAAATATTAACAGTTTTGGCGAGTTTGCCAGAACATCAGGCGGGCAATTGATTACCTTTCCGGCATCGGAAGGTGCATCGGTGTTGACGAAGCTGGCAGGAGATCTTAGCCAGGATATTTGCATCGAATATCGTGCAGCAAATAATATTGTATCTAATAAAGAAGAGAATTTCAGCCTTCAGTTTGCTGATGGTCGGGTATTATCCAGGGCAGTGATGAACGTTCACTGGATACCGGACAATGAACCGCCCTACTTGCTTTCCGGTGAGGCGGTAGGTAAGCAGCAGATCCGTCTGGTCTTTAGTGAGCCCATGTCTGGTCTTGCCGGAGCGGCAAACTATGCAGTTACTTTCAATGGACATGAGGTGGGGGTAACTGGTGTGGCCTATGATAAAGAGGATGAGACAAAGATTACCCTTACGCTGGCAGAACCGGTGGAAAACGGAACCTATAAGGTGATGGGAGCTAATCTTACAGATGCCTCAATGGAGAAAAATCCTCTGGAGGGAGGAAGCCTGGTGGTGGAGATTTCAGGGGTTGAACCGCCCAAACCGGAGCCGCCTCAGCCAGTTGAAGATGGACCAAATTACATGGGAATTATCTTTTTGCTTATTGTCGGGATTGGTATTTTGATTATTGTTCTGATTGTGATAAGTAAAAAGAAGAAAGATAAAGCCCTGGAAGAAGGGGATGGCAGTGCGGCAGGAAATACCAACACAGTTGCGATGAAGGATGAAGGTTTCCAGAATCAGTATAAGATAATTCCGGGGCAGAAAAGACCCTTGGATGTGGTGATTGCCGCAACTGGAAAGCAGGCGCAGATGGTGAAATGGGAGCTGGGGAGCAGTTTGATTATCGGAAGAGCAGAAACCTGTGATATCACGGTGGCAGATAACAGGATGTCTCGGCAGCATTTCTGCCTGGAAAGTGAGAAAGAAGGTATATTTATCTCGGATTTAGGATCGACGAACGGGACAGCCGTGAATGGTATCCGGCTTGGCGGAAAGAGACTTCTGCAGCCAGGTGATCGGGTGGAAGCCGGTTCAATGAGCTTTACGATTAGGTGGTGATTCCATGGAGCAGAATCATCTGAATTTATGTCCCAATTGCTTTGACGGGAATTACTTAAACGGTGTGTGCAGACGCTGCGGTTATCAGGCAAGGTTTGCTTCCAATAACAGCGGCAGGGGACTGGCAGCGGGAACGTTGGTGAAAAAGAAGTATATTATCGGAAAGATTTTGGGTGAGGGAGGTTTTGGCATTACCTATAAAGCCTATGATACAGACAAACGCAGGATTTGTGCTGTAAAGGAGTATGCGCCCAATGGGATGTGCCGCAGGGCGATGGATAAGCGGCAGATTGAGCTTCTTTCCCCTAACGTAGAAGAACCTTACCTGGCTGGGCTTCGCCGTTTTCTGGAAGAGTCACAGATATTAAGCAAGCTGGGTCAGATTCCTTCGGTGGTAAATATTACGGACTGCTTTAAGGAAAATTCCACCGTGTATTTGGTGATGGAGTACTTGGAGGGGGCGGATTTAGGGCAGATTGTCCGGGCATCGAAAAGCCGGCTTCCTGTCAGTGAAGTAACGGATATTATTCTTCAGGTTGCCGTATCCATGGATGTTATCCACACCAGAACAAAAATTATTCACCGGGATATCAGCCCGGATAATATTTATATTACAAAAAACAGACAGGTTAAGCTGATTGATTTTGGAAGTGCCAAGCAGACAGTGACCGGGGCGCAGGATGGATTTTCTGTGGTGGTTAAGTTAAGGCTTTCCCCGCCGGAACAGTACTCCCAGGATATGGTACAGGGAAGCTTTACCGATGTGTATTCACTGGCAGCAACTTATTACTACGCTTTGACGGGAACAAACCTTCCCACTGCACCGGATCGGCTGATGGGGACGAATTATGTTCCGTTAAAGCAGCTAAATCTGGGGGTGCCGGATAGTGTCTCGGATGCTGTGGACCATGCGCTGGTTTTGAACGTAGACCAGCGGACACAGACCATGCAGGAGTTTATCCGTGGCATTGCTCCGGCTGTTTCTACCGATAAGCGGCCTAAATACAAAAGTTATGAAGCGGAGCAGCTTGCCCGGCAGCGGGAGGAATTCCTTCGCCAGGAGGCGGCCCGCAGACAGGCAGAAAAGAACCGTAAGCAGCAGGCACAGCAGGCGTGGGAACAGCAGCAGCGAGAAGCACAGGCAAAACAGCAGGATGCTGCCCGACAGCGGGAAGCACAGGCAAGACAGCAGGAAGTGCTCCGACAGCGGGAAGCACAGCTAAGACAGCAGGAAGCACAGGCGCGTCAGCAGGAAGTGTTCCGGCAGCGGGAAGCACAGCTAAGACAGCAGGAGGCTGTCAGACAGCGAGAAGCACAGGCACGTCAGCAGGAAGTGCTTCGGCAGCGGGAAGCACAGCTAAGGCAACAGGAAGCCCGGATAGGACAGCGGAGGCAGGAAGGTTTGCGGCAGAATGGGGTACAGGCACGTCAGCAGGAGCTTGTGCATCCGTCAGGCCGGCGTCCGGCAGTGCGGCTTTCCAATCAGGAAATAAGTATGCCTTATGTAAGCGTGATTGGCGGAGTAATGGCAGGAAAGTTTTGGAAGGTGCCTTCGGGTCAGACGGTTAAGGTGGGGCGGTCAGCAGCGGATTCTGATCTGCGGATTGAAAAGCCGGAAGATTTAAGCCGGATTCACTGTCTGATTACCTATGTTGCTGATCGCGGTGTTTTCCGTATCCGTGATGTATCTTCGTTTGGCGTATTTTATAACGGGCAGCGGCTGGAAAAAGGGCGGGATTATGAATTTAAGCCTCCTGCCAGGTTTGCCCTTGCTAGTATGGCATGTTTAATTGAGGTTGGAGTTAAAAGATGAATATAATTGAAGATAGAGTGAATACAAATCCATGGTTTGCGATTGGGGCCAGCAGTATTTTGGGAACGAGAAGCTATCAGCAGGATTTTGCCTATTTTTATACGGGAAGTCAGGATGTGCTGGCTGTAGTCTGTGATGGAATGGGAGGTTTACAAGGCGGAGAGCGGGCCAGTAAGACAGCAGTGCAGCTTTTGGCCCAAGATTTCCAGAAAGAAAAGCCAATTAAGAATATTCCGGCCTTTTTGAAGCGGGAAGCCGGGCGGATGGATCAGGCGGTTGCTGCGCTTAAGGATGAGAAGGGAAAACCATTAGAAGGCGGAACGACCCTGGTTGCGGTCTATTGCCATAAAAACCAGATGTACTGGGCTTCGGTCGGCGACAGCCGGATTTATCTTATCCGTGATGGAAAAATTACTTCGGAGAACCGGGAGCATAATTATCGGCTTCTGCTTCAGGAGCAGCTGGCTGCGGGAAAAATTACCCGCGAATTTTATGAGAAGGAAGAAAAAACTCCGCAGGCAGAGGCATTAATCAGTTTTTTGGGAATGAATGGCCTTCGGGTTGTTGATGTGACAAAAATGCCAGTTATGCTGCAGAGCGGCGATATGGTTATGCTCTGCAGCGACGGTGTGTATAAGAGTTTGAATGACAGCCAGGTCTGTGCGATGGCAATGGATAATGATTTGGATATGTACATCGCTGCGGATCGGACAACAGCGATGGCCCTGCGCTATGGCAGAAGGGGCCAGGATAATACAACCGTAATTTTAATGAAATACCTGGGAGAGTAGGAGGATACAGAAAATGGTTCAGTGTCAGATTTGCGGAAAGCCTTTTGACGAGGCGTTTGGTGTATGCCCGCACTGCGGATTTATCCCGGGGAGCAAGCCCAAGGAGGCCTATCACCTTCATCCGGGTATTGTACTGCGCAACCGCTATACCATTGGCAATACGGTGGGATTTGGCGGTTTTGGTATTACATACCGTGCATGGGACAGGACATTAGATAAGATGGTTGCCATTAAGGAATTTTACCCCAATGGTATTGTCAACCGGGTTCCCGGAGAAAAAGAGGTTATTATTTATTCGGGTAACCGGGCAAATGAATTTCAGAACGGAAAGATTCGTTTCCTTTCGGAAGCGCGGAATATGGCAAGGTTTAATACCCATCCCAATATTGTCAACGTCTATGAATTTTTTGAGGAGAATAATACCGCTTATATTGCCATGGAATTTCTGGAGGGAAAGTCCTATAAGCAGTATATTGCCGAACATGGGGGAAGGGTGGAGCCGCAGGTTGCCGTCAGCGTGGTGCTTTCCGTGCTGGATGCACTAAAGGAGCTGCATAAGGTAAAGATTATCCACCGTGATATTAGCCCGGATAATATTTTCTTGGTTCCAGTGGAGGCGGGAAGTGAAAATTATAAGGTAAAGCTGATTGACTTTGGCGCGGCGCGGTTTTCCAGCGGTGAGGAGGAGAAAACGCTTTCCATTATTTTAAAGCCGGGCTATGCGCCGCCGGAACAGTACCGGAGCAAAAGCAAGCAGGGACCGTGGACGGATATTTATGCCGTGGGGGCGGTGCTTTACCGCTCACTGACCGGAAGGATGCCGGAGGAATCGGTAAATCGTATGGTGGAAGATCATCTTCCCCAGCCCATAGAATTAAACCCGGAAATTCCCTCGTATTTGAACGATAGTATTTTACGGGCCATGGCCTTAAACCAGGAGCTTCGCTTTCAAAATGTGGATCAGTTTAAGGAAGCTATCCAGAATAAGGCAAAAGTGTTAAGTGTAGATGGGGAGTTAAAGCGGCGGAAAATGGTCCGGGGGATTAGTATTGCCGGGATCTGTTTGGTTTTAGCCGGAGCCGCAGTGGTGTGCCAGAGGGTGTACGAACACAAGAAACAAGCCCTGTATAATCTTAATGCAGAAATTTCCGTGTGGATGCCGGATGTCAACGAGGAAAAGGAGGAGGAGGTCAAGGCCGTGGGAAATCTTTTAGAGTCGGGCAATTTGGCTCACGAGATTGACCTTGCTTCCTCCGAGGAAATGCTTTCGCAGATGGTTGTGGAGTACCAAGGAGCTTTTAAGAAGGTAAATATTGTCGGAATATCCTGTGGAATACCAAAAGAGTATGAAAGTGCCAGGGATTACAGCGATGCTCTGACGATAGCGGCCCAGTCAGCCCAGCTTCCGTCTGTATTTGAAAGCGGGGAGATTACACCGGGGGATGAGTTGTGGGAATCGATGGGAAGCCTGGACACCACATATTCCATGGTGGATAAGGCCAGCTATTACTTTATGGAAGATGCGGCGTTTAAAGAGGAGTTTGAAGAACGGCGGCAGAAAAAGCAGATGCCGACTTCCTTCTGTGCGCCGGTGCTTTACATTAATACTTTTATGGTGGGAAACTGGAAAGATTTGAATTTGGAAAAGCTAACCAGTATAGATGGTTTGGCTGTTGACGGTAAGTCCAGCTTTTGTGTCAGCAGCAGGGAGCTTTCCATGTACAGGGAGGCCTTTGCCAACACTAAGCTTACTGCAGGAGGAGAGATGGGCTACGAGCCGTTTTTAGCCAAGGAAAAAGCATTTTATCTTGGAACGACGGATGATTATGCGGCTGTACAGGCCAACCTTGGCGGTATTTATCAGATGATTGTGTTAGAGGATTTGCAAAGGGACGGGAAGGTGAAAGGCAGGTTTACGCATTATTGGAGTATTAACGGCGGTCTGGAGGGTGATGCAAAGAAGGCGGCGGACAGCCTGGTATATTATTTTATCGGCGAATCGGCACAGGATGTATTTAATCTGCAGAATGGAAATGGATTATCTCTGAATAAAAATATGATGAAGATTTATGTCGAGGGTAATGATGAGTTTGCGGAAGTAAAGGCACAGTTAAAATATCTGGTGATGCAGGAGTATGGAGAGGGCGCAAAGAAATGAAACGTTGTTTGCATTGTATGAATGAATATCCTGAGGAGTATGGAAGTCATTGCCCAAGCTGTGGTTATATAGACGGAACGACCCAAGACGGCAGTATAAGCCTGCAGCCTGGAAGCATTCTTCAGGCCAGATATATCGTGGGGACGGTAATTAAAGAACGTGATACCGATATTTTTTACATTGGCTGGGATGCAGTATTTGACCGCAAGGTGCAGATCCAGGAATACTTTCCTAAGCATTGTGCCACAAGGTCTGGAAAAGCAGAACTGAGTATTTATGAGCATAAACGAGAGCTCTATCAGGAGGGTTTGGAGCTTTTTTATAAGCAGAGCCGCCAGATGATCCGGCTGTATAAGGAAGAGGATATTATTACCTACCATGCCTGCTTCAGGGAAAATGGAACGGTCTATGCCATTATGGATTATTCTCAGGATATTACCTTAAGCCAGAGACTGGAAAGCCATATTTTTCGGGTTAATGAAGCTGAAGAATGCTTAAATGACGCGATAGATGCTGTACAGAAAGCCCATCGAATAGGTGTATTTCACGGTCAGATTACGCTGGACAGTTTTTGGGAAAAGCCGGGAGGCGGTTTGGTTTTAAAGGATTTTGGCGTTCCCCCTATTGTCAGTGTTGAGCAGGGAATCGGGGATTATGGGAATGTCGGAATGCACGCAGATGTTTATGGTTTGGCAAAGCTGTTTTGTCAGTTAGTGACAGGAAAGGAAATCGAGGACGGGGAAAAGCTGGAAAGCGAACTGGCGCGAAAGCAGGTCAGTTTAAAAAAGCCGGTGGTGGAAGCACTGAAACGGGCCCTGCTTCACCAGACCCGGACGATGGATGCCTTTCAAAAAGAACTTTGGGGGCGGAGAATGGTTCCCAAGAGCCGGAAAAAGAAGAAAAACCATGGTTCTCTCTCCCTGCCTCGGTGGGTAATTCCTGCTGCTGCTGTTTTGATAGCAGGAATGTTGGTATTTACCGGGCTGGTGGCGACAGGAAAGATAGACTTACAGATGCAGCTTGGTGAGAGCCGGCTGGGCCAGGGAAAAGTCAGGGTTCCCAACCTTATTAATTTGGATAAAAAAGAGGCGGAACGCCTGCTGAAAAAAAGAGGGCTAAAGCTTAATGAAGGGGAGAAAACCTATTCGGAGGAAATCGAGGAGGACAGGATTACTTTTCAGAGTATTAAAGAAAATATGACAGCGGAAAAGGGCACTCAGATAACGGTTAATCTTAGTCTTGGCAAAGAAAAAGGAGTATTTCCTCAGGTGGTCGGCGTAGACCGGAAAAAGGCGATGGAATTACTTAAGGAAGCCCGTTTTACAAATATTAAGGAAGAGGAAAGCCAGGAAAAAGGTATCTTCGATTCGGTACTTAGTGTCAGCGAGGAGCCGGGAGAGAATGTCGAATTAAGTAAAGAAATTATTTTGACTATCTGCAAGAATGAAACGGCGCAGAAAGGGGATGACACCGTCCAGGCGGAGGTTCCTGATGTGGCAGGCAAAGAAAAAGAGGCTGCAGAAAAGGCATTAGAAGAGGCAGGTTTTTCCGTGCAATGGGCTAAAGAAAACAGCGATCAGGCGGATGGCAGTATATTAGGACAAGAACCTGCAGCCGGGGAAACGGCAAATAAGGACTCGATCGTCAAGGTGCGAATCAGCATTGGGCCAAAGAAGCTTTACATGGTTGATGTGGGACTGAAGACCTTGGAAGATGCAGAAAAAATCATTAGTGAGCTTGGTCTGGAAATAGGAGAAGTAAAGAAGGGTTACAGCGAGACAGTAGAGAGCGGGAAAGTTATTTCGCAGAGCATTGCCAAGGAAACAGAGGTAAAGGCTGGAGATAAGGTGGATTTAGTTATCAGTCTGGGAGAAAAGCCAGCACAGGTACAAAAAGAAGAAACTAAGCCGACGCAGCCGCAAAAGCCCAAGCCAACGCAGCCGCAGACTTCTGCACTGCCGCCTGCTGCACCGACGACTTCTGCGCCAGCGCCGGAAACTCCAGCGCCCGAAACCTCCGGTGAAAATAATAGTTCAGGTGAAGCCAGCGGAGTTGGTGGGATGGGCAGCCAGGGGAAGGCGCCGACAGAAGCCACATATCCGCCTTTAGATGAAAAATTTGCGCCAACCCCGGCTCCGACGTCGCCTCCGTTACAGGTGGAAACGCAGGCTCCAACACCAGCACCAACGCCTGCACCGACACTAGTGCCGGAAGGAATCACACCAGTTGAAACTTTTCCAATTTTACCATTTTGATGAATATTGATTATGTACAAAACATGTTCAAAAAGAAAGGAAGTTTAATATAAATGAATTTATGCCTTCTGGAAGCGCGGTAAATGATCCCGTAACTGCGGTAAATTCGCCCTATGATTAACTGGTAATGCAGAAGTCTGTTCAGGTCGGGGTTACCAGGGAATATATTTTGGATATTTCTGGTTTTTCCGATATGTCTGGGGTGGTGCTTCCTTCGGATGATGCAATGATACAGTTGCATTACCGCCTGATGATGGAAAGCATGGTGGATCAGCCAGTTCAAGCCGAGCCTGTGGTGGGCGGCTGGCATGTACATCGGGGTAGTATTTTGGAAGAAGTTTTTTGCTGAAAGCAGAAATTTCGTAGGACGCAGTTTGCAGATGGATGTGTGATTTCCATTGGGAAAGCAAAAGGATGAGAAAAAAGGTAAAAGCGGAATTAAGTATCAAGATGAATAAAGAAACTAAAGATTTAAAGTAATTGGGGGATATTATGGACAGGTTATGCATGGGATGCATGAGGGAATATGACGATCAGTTTGAAATCTGCCCCTATTGTGGTTATATCTTTAATACAAAAGCCGAGCAGTCCTACCATATATCTCCGGGATCTGTTTTACAGGGACGATATATTGTGGGCAGGGTGCTGGGTTTTGGCGGTTTTGGTGTAACCTATGTGGGAAAAGACTACTTAATGGATCGCAAGGTTGCTATTAAGGAATACCTTCCTAGCGAATTTGCAACACGTATGTCCACTCAGCAGAATATTATCGTTTATTCAGGAGATAAAGAAGAACAGTTTAAGGAAGGCCTTGCAAAAATGTTGGATGAGGCACAGCGTCTAGCCAAGTTTGAAGCGATTCCCGGTATTGTACAAATTTATAATTGCTTTGAGGCGAATGGAACCTCCTACATTATTATGGAGTATTTGGAAGGCATGTCTTTAAAGGAATATCTGAGAACTCATGGAAAGATGACCATGGAACAAGCCCTTCCCGTTACTCTTCAGATTGCCTCGGCTATGGCGGAGGTACATAAAACCAAAATTCTCCACCGGGATATTGCTCCTGATAATATTTATGTGCTAAATCCTGATGAGCCGGATAATCTGGAAGTTAAGCTTTTGGATTTCGGTGCAGCCCGCCAAGCAACGACAAAGTACAATAAGGGCTTATCGGTGATTATTAAGCCTGGCTATGCCCCTGAGGAACAGTACAGTAGCCGTGGGGATCAGGGTACATGGACGGATGTCTATGCATTGGCGGCAACTTTATATAAGATGATAACTGGCATTACCCCTGAAGATGCTTTGGAGCGCAGCGCTAAGGATGAGCTAAAAAAACCATCCCAAATTGGAGTTAAGATCACTAAAGCGACAGAAACTGCCATTATGAATGCCTTGAATATTAAGATCCAGGATCGGACACAGACTATGGAGGAGTTTTGCAAGGAACTCATGTCTGCAGAGGTAAAGAAAAGAAAAATTACCAAAATTAAAATTCCTGTCGCAGCCCTTTTGATGGCAGGCATGCTTATCTTTACCGGGCTGGTGGCGACAGGGAAAATAGATTTACAGATGCAGCTTGGGGAGAGTCATCTGGGAAAGGGAAAAGTCAGGGTTCCCAACCTTATTAATGAGGATAAAGAAAAGGCGGAACGCCTGCTGAAAAAAATAGGACTAAGTCTTAAAGAAGGGGAGAAAACTTATTCGGAGGAAATCGAGGAAAATAAGATTTCTTCTCAAGATTTTAAAGAAAATACGACGGTGGATAAGGGCACTCCGATAACGGTTAATTTTAGTCTGGGTAAGGAAAAGGGTGCATTTCCTCAGGTGGTCGGTGTAGACCGGGATGAGGCGATGAAGTTACTTGAAGAATCTCGTTTTACTAATATTCGTGAGGAGGAAATCCAGGATGAGGGAGTTTTTAATTCGGTGTTGAGCGTCAGCGAAAAGCCGGGAGATAATGTGGAATTAACGAAAGAAATTATCTTGACTATCTGCAAAAATGAGACAGCTCAGGAGGGAGATGCCAGCGTCCAGATAGAGGTTCCCGATGTGGCAGGCAAGGGAAAAGAGGATGCAGAAGCGGCATTAGAGGAAGCAGGTTTTGGTGTACAATGGGCTGAAGAATTTAGCGAACAGGAGGAAGGCAGTATACTGGAACAAAATCCTGCTGCCGGAGAAAAGGCAAATAAAGGTTCGATTGTAAAAGTACATATCAGCATTGGGCCAGAGAAACTTTATATGATTAATGTGGAATTAAAGACATTGGAAGAAGCAGAAAAAGATATTGGAGAGCTTGGCCTGGAACTGGGAGAGGTGAAAAAGGATTACTGCGAAACTGTGGAAAGCGGAAAGGTTATCTCGCAGAGTATTCCCAAGGATACAGAGATAAATCCGGGGGATAAGGTGGATTTGGTTATCAGTCTGGGAGAAAAGCCGGCGTCGGTACAAAAAGAAGAGACAAAGCCAGCGCAGACGCAAAAGCCTAAGCCAACACAGCCGCAGACCTCTGCACTGCCGTCCGCAGTACTGCCTTCTTCTGCGCCTGTGCCGGAAACCTCTGCGCCTGCGGAAGAGGAAAAAACCTCTGGTGAAAAAAATACTACTGGCGGGGTCAACGGAGTTGGAGGGAGTGGTGCTCAGGAAAAAGCGCCAACAGAGACGACAACGCTGTCTTCCAATGAACAACCTGCGCCGACCCCCAGCCCCAACATCGTCTTCGATGCAGGTGGAGACGCAGGCGCCGACTCCAGCGCCGGACTCAATGTAGGGAGAAACACAGGCAACTACGCTGGTTGAATCTCCCATATCACTTCCATTTTAGATGGCAGAAATTTAGATAAAGCATGTTGAAAAAGAAAAGGAGGTTTAGCAGTAATGAATTTAACAAAGTGCAATAAGGGTCATTATTATGATGGAGATAAGTATTCCAGCTGCCCGTTTTGCAGTGGCGCAGGGCCAGCAGGGGATTCGGTGACGCTTGCTGCCGGGGTGCCTTCCTCGGATGTTACCGTCTCCATGCCATCGGGTATTCCGTCAGATGATTCTGTCACCATGATGAATGCTTCTTTTGATGATCCGGTAACACAGAAGTCTGTTCAGACCGGAGTTACCGGGGAGTATGCTTCGAATATTCCTGATATTTCTGGAATAGCCAGCTCTGTCTCCCTTCCTTCAGATGATGCGGTGACACAGTCACATTACCGCCCTATGATGGATGCGATTGCAGAGCAGCCGGTTTCAACAGAACCGGTGGTGGGCTGGCTGGTGTGTACTTCCGGGCAGTATTTTGGCAGGAGCTTTCCGCTGAAAGCCGGCAGAAATTTTGTTGGACGCAGCCCGCAGATGGATGTGTGCTTAAGCGGGGAAAATTCCGTCTCCAGGGATCGCCATGCGGTGATTATTTATGAGCCCAGGGGAAGGATGTTTATCGCCCAGCCGGGAGATGCAAGGGAGTTATTTTATCTAAATGATAAGGTGGTTTTGGATAATGAGAGACTTTCACCTTATGATGAGATTTCCATTGGAAAGGTGAATATGCTGCTGATTCCGTTCTGCACAGAGAAGTTTGCCTGGGAGGATTTGGAAAAGAAAAAGGATGAGAAGAAAAATAAAAGCGGGAAAAAGAACCAGGACGAAAAAAAGGACAGCACAGGAATAAGCTTGAATAAGGAAACGAAAGAATTAACATAATTGGGGGATATTATGGACAGATTATGTATGGGATGTATGAGGGAATATGACGATCAGTTCGACATCTGTCCCTATTGCGGCTATGATTTTCATGCAAAAGCCAAGCAGTCCTATCACATACCGCCGGGCTCTGTTTTGCAGGGACGTTATATTGTGGGTAAGGTATTGGGCTTTGGCGGTTTTGGTGTAACCTATGTGGGAAAGGATTACTTAATGGATCGCAAGGTTGCCATTAAGGAATACCTTCCCAGTGAATTTGCAACACGAATGCCCACACAGCAGAAAATTACGGTTTATTCGGGAGATAAAGAAGAACAGTTTAAAGAAGGCCTGGCAAAGACATTGGACGAGGCGCAGCGATTGGCTAAGTTTGAGTCAATTCCCGGAATTGTACAGATTTATGATTGTTTTGAGGCAAATGGGACCTCCTACATTATTATGGAGTATCTGGAGGGTATGTCACTGAAGGAATACCTGGAAACACATGGAAAGATGACGGTGGAGCAGGCCCTTCCTGTTATTCTCCAGGTTGCCTCAGCGATGGCAGAGGTACATAAGACGGAAATCCTCCATAGAGATATTGCTCCCGATAATATTTATGTTATCAATCCTGACGAGCCGGATAAGCTGGAGGTTAAGCTGTTAGACTTTGGTGCAGCCCGCCATGCGACGACCAAGCATAGCAAGAGCTTGTCGGTAATTATCAAGCCCGGTTATGCCCCGGAGGAGCAGTACAGAAGCCGTGGGGATCAGGGCACATGGACGGATGTTTATGCGCTGGCAGCAACCTTGTATAAGATGATAACTGGCGTTACCCCTGAAGATGCCATGGAGAGGAGCGTTAAGGATGAGCTGAAAAAGCCGTCGAAGATGGGTGTTAAGATTACGAAGGCGACGGAGACAGCTATTATGAATGCCCTGAATGTAAAGATTCAGGACAGAACACAGACGATGGAGGAGTTTTCCCAGGAACTCATGGCAGCAGAGGTAAAGGAAAGGGAAATCACGAAGATTAAAGAAGATGTGGGTTCCATTCCCCGGTGGGTCTTTTTGCTGGCTGGAGCGGGCGTAACGGTTGCAGGAGCTGTGGTTGCTCTGATTTTAACAGGGGTTATCCGCTTTAACCTTGTTTCTGGTCCAGTGCAGCTTCTTACCGGAAAAGTACGTGTGCCTAATGTAATTAATAAAGAGGCTGATGAAGCAGAAGCGATACTAAATGAAAAAAGCCTGGGTATGTCCAGGGATAAGATGGTATTTTCCAGGGAAATTCCCGAAAACATGATTTCCTACCAGGATGTAAAGGAAAATACAACGGTAATGAAAGATGCCACACTGGTTGTCTGGATCAGTATGGGCGAAGAAAAAGCCGTTATGCCCAGCGTAGTGGGACTGGACAGGGAAGAGGCATTAAAACTCTTACATGATGCTGGATTTACCCTTATCGTCGAGGAGGAAAGCGAGGAAGCCGGTATTTATAATTCGGTCTTAAAAATCAGTGAAGAGGCAGGGGCTAATATCGAACTGAGCCGGGAAATCATTCTTACGATTTGTAAGAATGAAACCAACCAGAGCGGTGATTCCAGTATTCAGGTTAAGGTTCCTGATGTGGTGGGCAGACAGAGAAGTCAGGCAGAATCTGCTTTAAAGACAAAAGGATTCCAGATTAACTGGGTGGAAGAGGCCAGCGATGAACCGGCAGGAACGGTTATCCGTCAGGAACCGGAAGCAGATAAAGAGGCAAATAAGGGTTCCTTTGTCACTGCTTATGTCAGCATCGGTGCAGAAAAGGTTTATATGCAGAATGTGGAACTGGAATCTAAGGAGGATGCAGAAGAGATTATCACCGAACTTGGCCTTACTGTGGGGAGGATTACGGAAGAATACAGTGAATCGGTAGCTAAGGGAAAAGTTATTTCTCAAAGTATTGCCCGCGGGGAGGAAGTAAAACCGGGAGATCGTGTTGACCTGGTAATCAGCCGCGGTCCCGATCCGTCGAAGCCGACGCGGCAGCAGAGGACAAATCCTGCACCGACACAGCCGTCAGCGGCACGTCCTGCACAAACACCAGCGCCGACTCCAGCGCCAACGCCGGCTCCGACGCCAGCGCCAACCCCAGCGCCAACGCCGGCTCCAACACAGCCGCCGACCCCAGCGCCAACGCCGGCCCCAACGCCAGCGCCAACGCCGGCTCCAACACAGCCGCCAGCCCCGGCAGAAACGCCACCGTTGCTGCCGTTCTAACAGAGAATGCGGGTTGTTTTTGACGGGATCAGTTTGAAAACGGGTTATAAATAAAAATCAGGAAACTTGTGATAAACAGGAAAAATACAAAAAAAGAAACAATAAAGTTAATAAGGAGGATATTTTTATGATGAAGAAAGTTTTACTTACTGCGGCCGTCCTTACCGTATTGGCGGCAGCTCCGGCAATGGCTGGTCAGTGGAAATCGGATATGGTTGGCTGGTATTATGAATATGATACCGGCGGTTATGCCAAGGGCGGTATTGTGGAAATAAATGGAGAAAAGTACTGCTTTGATGCTAACGGCTATATGATGACTGGCTGGGCCAATGTCAACGGGGAGTGGCATTACTGTAATTCCGATGGAAGGATGCCGATAGGCTGGATTCAGGATGGCGGAAGATGGTATTATTTTAATTCTGATCTTACAATGCGGGTCGGCTGGTTTGACGAGGGCAAGGATCGCTATTACTTTTACCGGGCAGAGGATGTGAATACCACGCAGGGTGCAGTAGAAGGAGCGATGGCGACGGGAAATATTAATCTTGACGGAGTTACCTATTATTTTGATGCTTCAGGAAAGCAGAAGAATATGGTAAGCAGCTGGGAACAGGATGGAATTAGCTACCGCTATCGGGATGGCCTTTTACAGTGGCAGAATATTAATGATAAAAAGGAATGGATTCAGTTTACTTCTAAAGAAGATCTGGCCTTTAGCATCCAGGAAATGCTGATTGATCGCTATGAAGACAAGAGAACTTACAGTAATTCAATTAAATTCCAGGAAGAGGCTAGGCTGATGCTGGGACGTCTGATGACAGAAGCAGAGATTGACGAATACCTGGATGATGCCCTGGAGGAATATTGGGGAAGCAACTATCGAAGAAGTAAGTAAAGAAATTGACAATTCACCTCAAATGTTAAAAACTTTTTATGGAATTTTGTAAGTTTTTTTTCCTTGTAGAAGTAGATAATGTCTGATAGGATAGAGGGAAGGCAGAAAAAGATTTGAGGTGAATTAATGAATTATAACCAAAACCATAAAAGAAAGAAGAAGATAAGAACCTCCTATGTATGGGCCGGAGTGATGTCGGTCTGTGCGCTGGCTGCTTTATTTGTCGCTGTGTGGGTGGTAATTACGGTTTATGAAAAAATTGCCGGAGATTCAAAAGAATGGGCGCAGAATGAGCCCACGGAGCAGACGACGGTACTGGAGATAGATTCCCAGGAGGTTTTTGGCTGGATAACTGATGAGAGCGGAAGCCGTTTCCGTGAGGATGATGGGAATTTTGCTGTAAATTCATGGAAAATCTGGGATGACCAGCTGTATTACCTAAAAGACGACGGCTACATGGCTACTGATGAAGTAAAGATAAGCGGGCAGACCTTTTCTTTCCGTCTGGACGGCGCTCTGGAAAATATTCAGTTAGACAGAAGCTGGGCAGGGCTGACAGGCGATGATAACCTGCAGAATCTAAATAGTTTGGTAAAGAGTAATGAATTTTGGTGCTATTTATCTTCCGATCCCTTTTATACGGGAAGTTTTAAACCTATCTGTTACCGGAAAACGACAGAGACGCGTGAGGAGATCCTGGGCGGGGCTTCGCCGGAATTTTCCACAGCAAATTCCATGCAGATCCATGACGGCTATATTTACTTTCTTCCTCAGGTAACATCACAGCAAATGTCGGTGCTGTCCGCAGAAGAAAAAAAGCGCTGCAACCAGCTGTACCGGATGAAGCCGGGAAGCACCCAGAAGGAACTTCTTGCAGAGGGAGCTACGGGTTTTCTGGTGCTGGAGGACGGAGCCGTGTATTATGCGGCAGACGGAGCCATCCATAAGGTGGAGGAACAGAGCATTCAGGCTGTTGGTGAGGAACGTTACCGGGTGCTTGTGCAGGATAACGGCGCCTATCTGGTGGATGAGGCCGGGAATGTTGTCACTGGAGATGGCAGCGGGCAGATGCAGATAGAGGATAGGATTTATACCCTGGATAACGGGCGGATTAAAAAGGTAGTCCGTGGGGAGCAGAGGATGAATAATGCTGTGTTTACCTTAGAACCTGACCCGCAGGATAAGGGAAAGAAAGCTATTTTTAAACAGGAGGACATGGGATCGAAATCCGTTTTTGCACAGGCTGCCTTTGGGATTGACAGTTTTTGCATTGCGGAAGGAAAAATATACTGCAGTGCATTTGTCGCTAAGGGTGAGGATAACACCCGTTATAGCCAGATTTACCGGATTAATGCCGATGGCAGCGGTTATGAGGAATTAAACGGGCAGTTTGAAGGGAACATTATTAATTTATATTACTATCCCGATAAAAAGAAAATGTATGGGGAATATACGCCGGTAAGCTGGAAGGGCTGTTATGGGCAGATTGCCGTACTGAATTTGGACGGCAGTATAAAAGTGATCGATGATTCGTCCGCCAGGGGAAATACGGATACATCGACGAATGAGCTGGCTACGCTTATTATGGTTGATGATACAATGGTAACGGTATACCTTCAGACTTGTGAGTACAGCGTCAGCGGGGGCGGCTGGAATGTGTTATCCGAGCGGCCTCTGCAATTTTCAGAAGCTGTGCAGCGGGAAGTTTCCCAGGCAATGCCTTCCTTAGGACAGACCGGTCTGGAAAATAGTGAATCTCTTGAAGAGAGCGATGAAACGGGTGAAGGCGAAGATGAGGACGGAAATCCATCCTCCAGCCAAAATAACCGGGATGAGCGTGAAAACCAGTCCAGTCAGAACAACCGGACAGAGCGGGAAACGCAGTCCAGCCAGAATAATCGGACAGAACGAGAAAGCCAGTCCAGCCAGAATAACCGGACAGAACGGGAAACGCAGAGGGAAACTTCTGCTCCGCAGGTTTCTCCCCCGCCGTCAACAGAAGCTGCACAGCCGGGACCAGCCGTTCCCCGTCCGGCAGAGCCAGGCAGTGAGACAACAGCACCTGCGCAGACCTGGCCGGGGCCGGGAGATACGATTCCCACCATCGAGGCTAACCCGGAGCAGAATACACAGATTGGCAACACGCCGTCGTCGCAGGAAATTCAGTATATTGGTCCGGGAGGGCCTCTGGGGTAGTATCTTGACCGTATTATATTCAGTCAAACCTCCTTGTCTATTTGCCCACCTGCTGCGTTGGATTTTCTAGCCGTAGCCACCGCTACGCCGTCGAAAATCCGCCTTGCAGATGAACAAATATCCTGCGGAGTTTCGCCAGATATAATGCGGTCAAGACACTGGACATTTACTTTCATCCAGATCATTTGTCAGTGTTTGAAAATTACAGCAATTAAGGTGAACAGAGGGTTTTATGCAGGTTCGGGTTCGTCGAATTCTACTATGACATAAAACCCTCTGTTATTTTCCTGAACTTCTTTAACTGTACCACATTCTGATTTAATGCGTTCTCTGGTACTGTAGCAGCCAGACATGGCGACAGCCGGATCGATAATATAGCTGTAGCTGCTGGCGCCGGGTCGTTCGATAATTTTTACCTGATCCCCGGCCTTAACCAGGTTTGGTCGTTCCATTTTAAAGGTTTCTGTACGCATCCTGCCCTCCCAAACTAAACAATCTCTGTGAGTTTTTCTCTTAGTTTAGCACAGAAGGCAGAAAGAAAAAAGAAGAAATAAAAGAAGAAAGAAAAATAAAAGAAGAATAAAAAAAGAAGGTAAGAAGTGATTGATGAAAAAAGCAGAGGATGAACAAAAAAATAAAAGAACAACTTATGCTGATACGAACAGCCTTCTGGATAAGCTTTGTACCTATAGCCGGTCCGATGCTTATCCTTTTCATATGCCTGGACATAAGCGAAATATTGAAGCAATGGAAATCGTTTTTCCCAATCCCTATCAAATTGATATTACAGAAATTGAGGGATTTGATAATCTTCATCATCCAGAGGGGATACTAAAGGATTCGATGGAATGGGCTGCCCGAATTTATGGTTCAGATCAAAGTTATTATCTGGTTAACGGCAGTAGCTGCGGGATTTTAAGTGCAGTCAGTGCCTGTGTATCCCGGCGGGGAAAGCTGTTAATTAGCCGGAATTGCCATAAAGCAGTTTATCATGCGATACTTCTTAATGAGCTTTACGTGGAATATGTTTATCCACAAGTCATTGATTCTTTGGGGATACTGGGCGGGATATTGCCGGAGGATGTGGAAGAAAAACTTAAAAAAGCCCCGGAGATTGAAGCAGTGTTCATAGTATCGCCGACCTATGACGGGATGGTGTCTGATATTAAAAAAATTGCAGAAATAGTTCATCGGTATGGGAAGGTTCTAATTGTGGACGAGGCGCATGGTGCTCACCTTCCTTTTGCAAAACCAGGAGATTTCCCTTCATCAGCCTTAAGAAATGGGGCAGATATTATTATCCAGAGCCTTCATAAAACCTTGCCCGCCCTCACCCAGACGGCGGTGCTTCATATAAGGGAAGGCTTCCTAAGCAAAGAGCAGTTTTCCCGGCTTAAGATGTATTTGCCCATTTACCAGAGCAGCAGCCCTTCTTATGTGTTAATGGCAGGAATTGAAAATGGGATTTCCCTGATGGACAGATGCGGGCAGGAGATGCTCTCCCGCTTAAAAGAAATGCTTGACCATTTTCGGAAAAAAGTCAGCGGTCTCTCCTTGGTTCAAGTTCCGGGAAATGAGCTTGCCGGAAAATATGGTGTGTTTGCTGTGGATGAGTCAAAGCTTCTTATCATGTTAAAGAATACTGTGTTAAAAAATAGTCAAATAAACGGAAAGTGGTTAAGTAATTATCTGCGTCAGGAATTTCAACTGGAAATGGAGATGGATGCACCAAATTATGTTCTTGCATTGACCAGTATTATGGATGAACCGGAGGGTTTTTTACGTTTATTTTCCGCGCTGTCTGCTCTGGACAGGAAAGTTTTGGAAAATGTACAAGAAACGCCATTAAAAAACCAGAAAAATAGTCGATATAACATAAAAAGAGATTCTGAGGGAATATGTACGATTTTTAACGCCGTGGAGCAGAACAAGGTATTATGTCCACTGCGGCAGTGTGAAGGAAAGCTGGCTGGGGAATTTGTTTATCTTTATCCTCCGGGCATACCCTGTTTGGTACCTGGAGAGCGGATTACCAGGGAAATTATTTTGCAGATTGAAGATTATTTTCGGATGGGGCTGTCGGTGCAGGGCATGGAAGATAGCAGAGGAAGGAATTTAAAGGTTTTGGTATGCCCATCCGGGCACACGTGAACGCAAATTCTTTCAGGATGGGCGGACTTCGTCCGATAAGGTATAGGTTTTCTTTAAGAATTGGTTGAAAAATACGGGATAATCACGTATAATTTAAAGAGTTATCCCTTTTAAAGAGAGAAACGGTGAAGTTGTTTTGAAAAGCAGTTGCTGATGGGGGAGAATATGAAAAAGGAAAAAACAGTGTTTTATATTCATATGCTGGGTGAGCTGTCGTTCAGCTATGGAGAAGAAGTTTTTTCAATTAAATGCAGCAATACGAGTAAAGTGATGCAGCTTCTCTTGATTCTTTTAAGGGCAGGAAAGGAAGGAGTTCCCAGAGTTCAGCTTCTGGAAGCTTTATATGGAAATGCAGAGACACAGGATACGAAAAATGCGTTCCGAATTTTAGTTTTTCGTCTGAGAAAGCTTTTAGAAGATACAATAATCCCCAAGGATAATTATATTTATGTGGAAAAAGGAATTTACCGTTTTGGCGGTCATATGCCGGTACAGATAGATGCAGAGATTTTTGAACAGAGGGCAAACGCAGCGTTTCTAAATGAGGACAGACAGGAGCGAGCAGATGCTTTGATGCGCGCATGTGAAGTTTATTCGGGGGAGTTTCTACCTTTTTTGCCGGAGGAAGAGTGGGTGTCTGAGGAAAATATACGCTATAAGGAGCTTTATTTTCACTGTGTCCGGGAAGGTTGTAATTTAATGCGGGAAAGCGGACGTTATGAGGAAATGCTGGATTTATGCAGCAGAGCCACAAAGATTTATCCCTATGAGGAATGGCAGTTGGTGCAGATTGACTGTCTTTTAGCGATGAATCGATATAAGGAAGCTCTGAATGTGTATGAAAATACGACAACATTGTTTTTTGAAGAGATGGGGCTGTCGCGGTCGGAAAAGATGCTGGAACGTTTCCGAACCATGAGCAGCCAGATTCATTATTCGATGGGGACGCTGGCAGATATTAAGAACAGTTTAAAGGAAAAGGAATTTGTTCCTGGAGCATATTACTGCGGCTATCCCAGTTTTATTGACAGTTATCGGATTATTTCCCGAACGATTGAACGGAGCGGTCAGTCCATCTTTTTAATGTTGTGTACGATTACGGATAATCGGGGGAATCCGATTGAAAAAGAAGAGATTTTAAATAAACAGACAGAAAATTTAAGTCAGGCGATTGGGCGGTCGCTTCGGCGGGGTGATTTGTATACAAGATACAGTCCAAATCAGTTCTTAATTTTGTTAATGGGGATTAACCAGGAGGATTGTGAGATTACTTATAACCGGATTTGCCTGCGCTTTAGAGAGGGATGTCCGGGTCAGAAAATTCAAATTCGCTATTATGTATCTTCAATTGCAGAAATTAAGAATAATAAGGGCAGGCTAAGCTTTGGAGCGTCCGCAAACCGATGGAAAAAGAACAGGAGCTAGAACGATGGGTGACTACCGTATTAATGTTGCTGCCCCTAATCTGACATGTGTTTGTATAGATCATGTGTGTAATGGGGAGTATAGCGGAAGGATATATCATAAATATCAAAATGAGGAAAACCCTTTTCGGGAAAGCAGTCAGCTCATTTCGATATTAGACGATTTTTTTAACCAGATTAATTATCCACAGGCATCCACAAGATACCGAACCTTCCAGAAAAAGAAAAAAGATGAACCGGAGCACGAGCACAGAAGAAAGGAGCCGGTAAAGCCGGTGCGAACCGCAGAGGATGTACTGGTCAACCGGGGTAAGAAAGCCACTTTTATTCTTCATGTCCAGTACCGTCAAAATTCCACCTGGCAGGGAAAGCTTATCTGGCTGGAGGCAGAGGAGGAGGAAGAATTTTGCAGTGTGCTGGAGCTGTTAAAACTTTTAGATAGTGCGCTGGCAGAGTAAATCAGGAGGACGGTTAAAGGAGGGAAGTTATGCTGAGATTTTCAGAAATTATCGGGCATGAAACCATAAAAGAAAACTTGCAGAATGCGATTCGGATAAATAAGGTTTCCCATGCTTATATTATTACCGGAGAGGCGTTAATGGGAAGAAAATCTCTGGCAAATGCCTTTGCCCTGCAGCTGTTTTGCGAGCAGGGAGGAGAAGAAGCCTGCCTGAGCTGTCATTCCTGCAAACAGATATTGAGCAAAAACCATCCTGACTGCATATATGTGACCCATGAAAAGCAGGGAAGCATAGGTGTGGAGGATATCCGAAGGCAGATTAATGATACGATAGCGATACGGCCCTACAGCAGCGCCTATAAGGTTTATATTGTGGATGAGGCAGAGAAGATGACAGTGCAGGCGCAGAACGCACTGTTAAAGACGATCGAGGAGCCGCCGTCCTATGCGGTGATTTTCCTGCTGACGACGAATCAGGATGTGTTTCTCCCAACCATTCTTTCCCGGTGCGTACAGCTTAAGCTAAAGCCGCTTAAGGATTTAGCCGTAAAGGATTATCTGTTAGAGCATGCTGAACTTAAGGAAACCCAGGCTGATGTTTATGCTGCTTTTGCCAGGGGAAATCTCGGAATGGCGATGAGTTTGGCCTCTTCTGAGGAATTTCAGGTGCTGCACAGTGAGATGCTTTATCTGGTGAAAAATTTAAAAACTATGGATATTTCTGAAATCCTGACCTTTATTAAACGGCTGAAGGAAGAGGATATCGATCTGTTGGAATGCCTGGACTTTATGCAGTTTTGGTATCGGGATGTTTTAATGTTTAAGGTGACAAAGGATGTAAATCTTTTGATTTTTAAGGAAGAATATCCAATCATTAACGAAATCAGCAAGAAAAGCGGGTATGAGGGCCTGGAAAATATTTTAGCAGCAATTGATAAGGCCAGGGTAAGACTGGCAGCTAATGTGAACATGGAGCTGGTATTGGAGCTTATGCTGCTGGTAATGAAGGAGAATTAGAATGATAAATGTAATTGGAGTACGTTTCCGGGCCGCAGGAAAGATTTATTATTTTGATCCTGCTGGTCTGGAGATTAAGACAGGCGATAATGTTATCGTGGAGACGGCAAGGGGGATTGAGTTTGGCTATGTGGTGTTAGGCAACCGGGAAGTTGAGGAGAGCAAGGTGATTCAGCCGTTAAAGCCGGTTATTCGTATGGCGACGGAGGAGGACCGCAGGGTTGAGGCAAGGAATAAGGAAAAGGAAAAAGAAGCCTTTGCCATCTGCCTGGAAAAGATCCGCAAGCGGGGTTTGGAGATGAAGCTTATCGATGCCGAGTACACCTTTGATAATAATAAAGTGCTGTTTTATTTCACTGCGGACGGAAGGATAGATTTCCGGGAGCTGGTGAAGGATTTGGCGGCAGTGTTTAAAACCCGGATTGAACTGCGTCAGGTAGGCGTTCGGGATGAGACTAAGATACTGGGAGGCATCGGGATTTGCGGAAGGCCTCTTTGCTGTCATTCTTATCTGTCTGAATTTATCCCGGTTTCGATTAAGATGGCAAAGGAGCAGAACTTATCCTTAAATCCCACCAAGATTTCCGGTGTCTGCGGTCGCCTGATGTGCTGCTTAAAGAATGAGGAGGAAACCTATCAGGTATTAAACAGCAAGCTTCCTAATATTGGAGATTTTGTGACTGCCGATGATGGCCTTAAGGGAGAAGTGCACAGTGTAAATGTGCTTCGTCAGTTGGTTAAGGTTTTAGTTACGATCAATAACGATGAAAAGGAAATTCGGGAGTACCATGCGGATCAACTGAAGTTTAAACCGCGGCGGAAAAAGGACAAGCAAAAGGATAATGCAAAGGAAGAGGCAGAGCTGCGGGCGCTTGAGGCGTTGGAGAAAAAGGAAGGAAAGTCAAAATTGTCATGATAGAAAACCCACAGAGGTTGTTAAAGGATAAAGAACGTATTGACGATTTAGAGCGAAATGGGTATGGTATTATTCAACGGAAGGACGGCTTTTGCTTTGGCATGGATGCAGTCCTTCTTTCTGGTTTTGTGCAGGTAAAGCTGGGCGAAAAGGTTTTAGACTTAGGGACGGGGACAGGGATTATTCCGATTTTATTGGAGGCAAAAACAGCAGGACGTCATTTTACTGGCTTGGAAATTCAAGAAGAAATTGTAGATATGGCGAAGCGCAGTGTGCGTTTAAACCAGTTAGAGGAGAAAATTTGTATTGTTCAGGGGGATATTAAGGAAGCCGGGGCGCTATTTTCCCGTGCCTCCTTTGATGTAGTTACTTCAAACCCGCCCTATATCCAATCTGCGGGCGGGCTTAAGAATCCGGGAGAAGTAAAGGCAATTTCCCGTCATGAAATTTTGTGCACCCTTGAGGATGTTGTTCGGGAGGCCGGGAAGCTGGTAAGACCGGGGGGAAGATTTTACCTGGTTCATCGACCGCAGCGGTTGATTGAGATTATTTTTGTGATGAAACGGTATGCATTAGAACCTAAACGGCTGAAATTTGTCCATCCCTTTCTTAACCGGGAGGCAAATATGGTGTTGATTGAAGCGGTGCGGGGAGGCGGATCGATGGTAAAGGTGGAAAAACCGGTGATTGTATTTAAAGAGCCAGGGGTGTATACCGATGAAATTCGCCAGGTTTACGGCTATTGAAGGAAAGGATTGAATGAACGATGGATGGAGTGCCGGGAAAGTTATATTTATGTGCTACGCCGATTGGAAATCTGGAAGATATCACGCTGCGGGTGCTGACGACCTTAAAAGAAGTGGATGTAATTGCTGCGGAGGATACCAGACACAGTATTAAGCTGTTAAACCATTTTGAAATTAAAACACCAATGACCAGCTATCATGAATATAATAAGGTGGAAAAGGCCAGGCGGCTTGTAGAAAAGCTTAAGGAAGGGCTTAACATTGCCCTAATTACCGACGCTGGGACGCCGGGAATTTCTGATCCGGGGGAGGAATTGGTGCGCCAGTGCTATGCGTCGGGAATTGCGGTGACTTCACTTCCCGGTCCGGCTGCCTGTATTACAGCGCTGACGGTATCGGGGCTGGGGACACGGCGGTTTTGCTTTGAAGCTTTTTTGCCCGCAGAGAAAAAAGAACGTTCCCGGATATTGGAAGATTTAAAACGGGAAACCAGGACCATGATTATCTATGAAGCCCCGCATCATCTGCTGAGAACGATGAAAGAGCTTAAGGAAGTCCTGGGCGATCGAAAGGTGACGGTTTGCCGGGAATTGACGAAAAAATATGAAGAAATAGCACCTGTGATATTGTCGCAAGCGATAGAGCGGTTTTCCATTGAGGAACCAAGAGGAGAATTTGTCCTAGTTATCGAAGGAAGAGCGGTGGAGGAGATGATACGGGAAGAACAGAAGGTTTGGGAGGAACTTTCCATCGAGGAGCATATGGAAAGATATCTGAGCCTGGGGATGGATAAGAAGCAGGCGATGAAGGAAGTGGCGAAAGACAGGGGGATTTCAAAAAGAGAGGTTTACCAGGAGCTTTTGTTAAGTTTAAAGTAAAACGTCAGATTACCCTAAGTGTTTGCCATGTTTAGAATGAAGCAGGCAGGGAAAAGATAAAGGATAAAGGAGCGTGAATGAGATGTATGGTGTTGATGCAGAAAAGTGGAGAGCGGATTTGCCGGAATTTAGGGAAAAGGCAGAAGCATTTTTTGCCGGTGATCTGGATAAGAAGGAGTTTAAGGGGTTTTCCGGCCGATTTGGGAGTTATGCCCAGAGGGATGGGAAGGGGCTGATGCTCAGGCTTAGGATGACTGGCGGAAGAGTGACAAAGGAGAAGCTTGCTTTTGTAGCGGAAGTCATTGAGGAATTTCATGTGAACCTGGTGCATTTGACAACCTGTCAGACGATACAGCTGCATAACCTCAGTGCAGAAGCTGCCAGCAAAATTATGGAACGGGCATTGGATTATGGGATAGTTACGATGGGCGGTGGCGGTGATTTTCCCAGAAATGTGATGGTGTCGCCGTTGACGGGAACGGAAGAAGAGTATTTTAATGTAATGCCGTATGCGGAAGCCGCTGGTGAGTATTTGATGCAGTTTATTCACCGGAAAAAGCTACCGAGAAAATTAAAAACCGTATTTTCCAACAGCCCGGCAAATATTTCTCATGCGACCTTTAGAGATTTAGGATTTGCGGCAAGGCCGGATGGAAAATTTGATGTCTATTGTGCCGGAGGTCTGGGGCCAAATCCACAGTTTGGGTTAAAGGTTGGGGAGGCGGTGAACCCGGAAAAGATTCTTTATTATATTGCAGCGATGTGGGAGACCTTCAGTGCCTATGGAAATTATGAGAACCGGGCAAAGGCCAGGACACGCTATCTGCGCCAGTCACTTGGCGATGAGGGTCTGAAAAAGGCGTTTGGTGAAAAGTTAAACACTGTGTTGGATTCCGGAGAGGATTTAACGATTACGGTAGAGGAAAAAGAGATTACAAAAACAGGTGATGGGAGTCAGGCGAAAGGAAAGAGAATACAAAAACAGAAGCAAAAGGGGTTATATACGGTGCATTATCATCCGATTGGAGGCACCATTGCGCCGGAAAAATTTGGTGAGCTTTATCGATTACTCTCTACGATGGAGGATGTTGAAATTCGGCTCGCACCGGACGGGTCCCTCTATATTATTCATTTAACCGGAAATGAGGCAAAGGCAGTGGAAGCTGCAACACAGGACGGAGCAGAAAGTGCACTGGAAGCATCGGTGGCCTGCATCGGGGCATCCATCTGCCAGGCGGGAGTCCGGGATTCACAGAAGCTTTTGCAGTCGATTGTGGAGGCTGTAAGGAAGGCAGGGATTTCCCACGATGCTCTTCCTCAGCTTCATATTTCGGGCTGTCCTTCTTCCTGCGGGACACATCAAATAGGAAAGATTGGATTCCGCGGCGGGGTAAAACTTATAGACAAAGTTCCGCACCCGGCATTTACCCTGTATGTAAATGGATGCGACAAACAGGGCCAGGAGGCAATGGGGGAGGAAGTTGGTGTTATCTTAGAAAAGGATATTCCCAATTTCATGGTGGAATTAGGGAAAACCGTGGATGCTTTGGGAATGGTGTTTGAGAAGTGGGTGTCAGAAAACCCGGAGGGTGTTAAGACGGCGGCAAAGAAGTATTTACAGTAGACGTGCGGGATAATACCCTCGATGGACAAAGACATACACGTCCTTGTTCACTGAGGGTAACGTTTATGGATTAAAAAAGGACTGTTCCGGTGATGGGGAAACAGTCCTCTTTTTTGCACTAATTTAAAAATCTTAACTTATTTTATTTTGTATGGTGCAGATTTCACACTCTTGATTTTAGGTCGTACATCACCAGTTGAATTGTCAGCAAGTGTTTTTCTGCCTGATTTGCGATAAACCTAGTCTTTTTCCGTTTAAACGGCTTCGACGATAGTCATACCGGCAATCTTAGCAAGTCTGCGGATGGAATCCTTGGATACTTTGCGTCCTTCAAATTCTACCAGGTCTTCGGTGCTGCCATTAAAAATATCAGCGGACTCAGCCTTACGCAGAATGATACAGTTATCCTGTACCGAAATTTCGAGACCATCTTTCACATCCAAGTCAAGGCTTCTCCGCAGTTCGATGGGAAGTGTAATTCTCCCCAGTTCATCGAGTTTACGAACTACTCCTGTGGTCTTCATAGTTAACCCCCTTTTTTGGTAAGATTTTAATAGTGCACCCCCTGCAATACTAACATACCATATATTGTAAGTATATGTCAATGATTACCATATAGTCAGAATATTGTCCGTTTTGGAAGTAATTGCAAAAAAATATAAAAGGTATATTCTATATGCAATAGAAATTTTTGGAAAAATTAATTTGGATTTTTTTCGAAAAGGGCTTGACAAAGAAAGTATCATCCCTTACTATTAGTTTGAAATTCAAAATATTTGATTCTTGAAGTATTTATAGGAGAAACCATGATAACAAAAATCATAGGAACTGGGTCATGTGCGGGAAGCCGCAGGGTGACAAATCAGGAGCTTGAACAGCTTGTGGAGACCAGCGATGAGTGGATTCACAGCCGGACGGGGATTTCTACCCGGTATTTAGCGCAGGAGGAAGGAAGCTGTGCCATGGCGGCTGAAGCAGCTAAAAAGGCCTGCGCACAGGCGGGAGTTTCGCCGAAGGAGCTGGATTTAATTCTTCTTGCAACCTCCACGCCGGAAAACTGCTTTCCCAGTGAGGCCTGCCAGGTTCAGGGAAGAATCGGGGCAGATCATGCGGTGGCATTTGATATCAGTGCAGCCTGTTCGGGCTTTATCTTCGCTCTGCACACGGTTCACAGTTTTTTGGTTTCAGGTACATACCGGACGGCGTTAGTCATCGGGGTGGACGAGCTGAGTAAGGCAGTGGACTGGAGTGACCGGAGGACATGCGTTCTCTTTGGGGACGGGGCAGGAGCCTGTGTCGTCCGGGCAGAAAAGGAAGGAAGATTTTGCAGTACCATTGGTTCTGACGGAAGCCGGGGGGATATTCTGACCTGCCAGGCCAGAAGCGGAGGAAATTTTTTAACAGGAAAACGACCAGAGCTTGGATTTATAGCAATGGATGGACAGGAGGTCTTTAAGTTTGCTGTAAAGAAGGTTCCTGCATGTATTGAGGAAATGCTTGAGAAAGAAGGAGAGAAAAAGGAAAATATTCGTTTTTATCTGCTTCACCAGGCAAATGAGAGAATTATTGAGACGGTCGCTAAGCGCCTGGGCGAGCCTGTGGAAAAGTTTCCGATGAACATTGGACAATATGGGAAT
This sequence comes from uncultured Lachnospiraceae bacterium, assembly GCA_910584785.1. Taxonomy (GTDB): domain Bacteria; phylum Bacillota; class Clostridia; order Lachnospirales; family Lachnospiraceae; genus Caccovicinus. The sequence continues at coordinate 35,723 of CAJUDX010000002.1, forward strand.
ACTTCGGCGGCATCCATTCCTATTTTATTCGATGAGTTAAATCAGGAAGGGAAGCTTAAGCGCGGGGATAAGCTGGTGCTGGCTGGTTTTGGCGCAGGGCTTACCTGGGGAAGCATTTTGCTGGAATGGTAGGACGCTGCAGGAAAGCTTCATAGGTTATCAAATAAGATATAATAAAAACTAAAAGGAAAAAACAGAAAAGGAAAAGGAGAAAAAAAGATGTTAGAGAAGATGAAGGAAATTATTGCGGATCAGTTAAGTGTTGAAGTGGAGAATGTTACGGAGGCTTCTACTTTTAAGGAGGATTTAGGTGCAGATTCCCTGGATTTATTTAACCTGGTTATGGCATTAGAGGACGAGTACCATGTGGAGATTCCATCAGAGGATTTGGAAAAGCTGACGACGGTTGGCGATGTTATAACCTATTTAAAAGAAAAAGGTGTTGAAGAATAAAAATTAGCCGAAAAGCCAAAAAACGTTTATGGCTTACACAGAGTTTGTGGCAAAGAAGAGGAAGAGAATGAAGACAAGAATAACAGAAATGCTGGGAATCCAATATCCTATTATTCAGGGAGGTATGGCCTGGGTGGCAGAACATCACCTGGCGGCAGCTGTGTCTGCAGCAGGTGGCCTGGGCTTAATCGGCGGGGCGAATGCGCCGGGAGAGGTGGTTCGGGAAGAAATCCGAAAGGCCAGGGAAATTACCGATAAGCCGTTTGGCGTTAATGTTATGCTGATGAGCCCATATGCCGATGATGTGGCAAAGGTGGTTGTCGAGGAGGGCATTAAGGTTGTTACGACAGGGGCAGGAAACCCGGAAAAATATATGGAGATGTGGAAGGCGGCGGGAGTTAAAGTTATTCCTGTCGTAGCTTCGGTAGCTTTGGCAAGAAGAATGGAAAAGTACGGGGCGGATGCTGTCGTGGCAGAAGGGACTGAGTCCGGCGGTCACATCGGTGAGGCAACGACGATGACCTTAGTTCCCCAGGTGGCTGATGCGGTAGCTATCCCGGTGATTGCCGCGGGAGGCATCGGTGACGGAAGGGGAATTGCTGCTTCCTTTATGTTGGGAGCTGAGGCCGTGCAGGTGGGAACCCGCTTTGTTGTGGCAAAGGAATCCATTGTCCACGAAAATTATAAGCAGAGAATTATGAAAGCTAAGGATATCGATTCGGCAGTTACCGGACGCAGTCACGGGCATCCCATCCGCTGTCTGCGCAATAAAATGACCAGAGAATATGTCCGCATGGAGCAGGAGGGAAAGAGCTTTGAGGAGTTGGAGTATTTGACCCTTGGCACACTCCGCAGGGCGGTTCAGGAAGGCGATGTCAACGAAGGTACTGTGATGGCCGGGCAGATTGCAGGAATGATTTCCAAAGAGCAGAGCTGTGAAGAAATCATCACTGAGATGATGGAACAGGCGGAAGCATTACTGAGCAGTCCTGTTTCTTTCTGCACCCGATAAATTGGGAGGCGCTATGCACTGAAGCGTGCACAGAATGGAGGAAATTATGAGTAAGCTTGCATTTATTTATCCCGGTCAGGGTGCACAATACATCGGTATGGGACAGGAGTTTTATGAGCAGACAGAAGTCGGGAAAAGAACATGGGACAAAGCTTCGAGGCTTTTGGGCTTTTCCATGCCGGATTTATGTTTTAAAGAAAATGAACAGTTAAATATTACGGAATATACTCAGGCCGCCATGGTGACGGTCAGTATTGCCATGACAAAGGTTCTGGAAGAAAAGGGCGTCCGCCCGGATGTAACAGCAGGGTTAAGCCTGGGTGAATATGCTGCTCTTTATGCAGCCGGTGTAATGAGCGAAGAGGACGCAATCACCGTTGTGCGCCAGCGGGGAATGTTGATGCAGGAAGCAGTTCCCACGGGAATTGGGGCAATGGCAGCAGTGCTTGCACTGGAGAACAAGACGATTGAAGATGTGATATCGGATATCGACGATGTATGGATTGCCAATTATAATTGTCCGGGGCAGACCGTGATTTCCGGGAAAAAAGAAGCCGTGGATCTGGCCTGTGAAAAACTTAAGGCGGCTGGGGCCAAAAGAACACTCCCCTTAAATGTCAGTGGCCCGTTTCATTCTGGTATGCTTACCGAAGCCGGGGAAAAGCTGGGGAAGGTGCTGGAAACCGTTTCGTTAAACCAGCCAGTGATTCCTTATGTGGCAAATGTAACAGCTGAATATGTAACCGATGTTTCAGCGGTAAAGGAATTGTTGAAAAAGCAGGTTTCCTCTTCGGTGCGCTGGCAGCAGAGCGTGGAGGCGATGATTGCCGGGGGCGTGGACATGTTTATTGAAATCGGGCCGGGGAAAACCCTCAGCGGATTTATGAAGAAAATTAACCGGAGCGCTCAGGTGATGAATATTGAGAAACTTTCGGATGTGGAGAAAGTTATTGCAGAATGGAGAAGGACATGAAGTTAGAACAGCAGGTTGCCCTGGTGACAGGAGCCGGGAGAGGAATCGGAAAAGCGATTGCCAAAGCCTTAGCTGCCGATGGGGCAATGGTTATCATAAATTATCATGGATCTGAGCAGAAGGCAGCAGAGACGGTAAGGGAAATTGAAGAGGCAGGGGGAAGGGCAATTGCCCTTCGCTGTAATATTTCCGATTTTAATGCCTGCAAGGAGATGATCGATAAGGTGATCAGCGAGCAGGGACGTCTGGATATTTTAGTTAATAATGCTGGGATTACCAGGGATGGCCTTTTAATGAAGATGAGCGAAGAGGATTTTGATTCGGTTATCGAAACCAATTTAAAGGGAGCATTTAACTGCATCCGGCATGCGGCACGGCAGATGATTAAGCAGAGGGGCGGAAGAGTGATTAATATTTCCTCGGTTTCCGGTGTACTTGGCAATGCAGGGCAGGCTAACTACAGTGCGTCCAAGGCAGGGATTATCGGCCTGACAAAGGCAGCGGCAAGAGAACTTGCCAGCCGGGGAATTACAGTAAATGCGATTGCCCCAGGGTTTATTACCACAGATATGACAGATGCGCTTTCTGAATCGATTAAGACCTCTGTGACGGAGACGATTCCGATGAAGAAATTTGGAAGGCCGGAAGATGTGGCGCAGACAGCGCTGTTTCTGGCTTCACAGGAGGCAGGCTATATTACTGGTCAGGTAATCTGCGTAGACGGTGGAATGGCGATGTAGGCCGGCTAAATGGCGCAGCAATGGAGGATGATATGAGCAGAAGAGTAGTAATTACTGGATTAGGGGCCATTACCCCGATTGGAAATGATGTGGAGAGCTTTTGGAATGGGCTTAAAGAAAAAAAGGTGGGAATTGATTTTATCACCCGCTTTGACACGGAGGGCTATAAGGCGAAGCTGGCTGCCGAGGTAAAGGACTTTGACGCAAAGAACTATATGGATGTCAAGGCGGCAAAGAGGATGGAGCTGTTTTCTCAGTATGCTGTGGCGGCGGCAAAGCAGGCGCTTACCGATGCGGGAATTACTATGGAAAAGGAAGATCCTTACCGGGTTGGTGCAGCTGTAGGTTCCGGGATTGGTTCCCTCCAGGCCTTTGAACGGGATCATAAAAAACTTCTGGAAAAGGGGCCTAACCGGGTAAATCCTCTTCTGGTACCGATGATGATCAGCAATATGGCAGCCGGAAATGTCAGCATTCAGTTTGGCTTAAAAGGAAAGAATATCAACGTGGTAACAGCCTGTGCAAGCGGTACGCACAGCATCGGTGAGGCCTTCCGCTCGATTCAGTATGGTGAGGCAGATGTGATGGTAGCCGGCGGTGCGGAGGCCAGTATTTGTCCGATGGGAGTTGCGGGCTTTACTGCATTAACGGCTCTTTCTACTTCAGAAGATCCTCTTCATGCTTCACGTCCGTTTGATGAATTAAGAGACGGCTTTGTGATGGGCGAGGGCGCAGGAGTTGTCATTTTAGAGTCCCTGGAACATGCATTGGCAAGAGGGGCAAAGATTTATGCTGAGGTGGCTGGCTACGGGGCAACCTGTGACGCCTTCCATATCACTTCTCCGGCAGAGGACGGAAGCGGCGCAGCGCGGGCTATGGCAAATGCTATCCAGGATGCTGGGCTATCCCCGGAGGATATTGATTATATTAATGCCCACGGCACCAGCACCCATCACAATGATTTATTCGAGACAAAGGCGATTAAGCTGGCTCTGGGAGAGCATGCAGGGAAGGTAAAGATTAACTCCACCAAATCCATGATTGGTCATCTCCTGGGTGCAGCAGGAGGCGTGGAATGCATCGTGTGTGCAAAATCCATTGAAGAAAACTTTATCCATGCCACAGCAGGACTGGAACATGAGGGCGAAGGCTGTGATCTGGACTACACTAGGGGCGAGGGCGTTTCAGTGGAAGTAAACTGTGCCATCAGCAATTCCCTTGGCTTTGGCGGACACAATGCCAGCATTTTACTTAAAAAGTATCGTGCCTAAAGAACAGGAAGGGTGATTTTGGATGGAAATTAATGAAATTATGAAGTTGGTTCAGGCAGTCAGCGAGTATGGGTTGACCAGTTTTGAACTGGAAGAAGGAAATATGCGGATTTCCCTGAAACGGGAAAAGGAAATTGTCCCTGCAGCTGTTCCGGTGGTGGGTACGGCAGAAGGTCTTGCCTCCGGCGTGGTTCTGGCAGAAAAACCTTTAACCTTATCAAACGGTGAGACCGTGCAGCCAAAGGAAGATATTGGTTCGGATCAGGTGGTGACTTCTCCTCTGGTCGGTGTATTCTATGCGGCCTCCTCCCCTGACGCCCAGCCCTTTGTTAAGGTGGGCGATACGGTGAAAAAGGGTCAGGTGCTGGGAATTATCGAGGCGATGAAGCTGATGAACGAAATCGAGAGCGAGGTTGACGGGGTGGTGGAAGCTATCCTGGTAAAGAACGAGGAAACGGTGGAGTACGGTCAGCCATTATTCCGTATCCGTTAGTGCACTAACCGGGAATGGGAGAAAAAGTATCCCATACATCGGGAGTGCTGTGCTGTGAAACACACAGAATGGAGGAAATTATGCTGGGTATAAAGGAAATACAGGATATTATCCCACACCGCCATCCCTTCCTGCTGATTGATTGCATCGAAGAGCTGGAACCGGGCGTGGGCGCTGTAGGTTATAAATCGGTTACGTACAATGAGCCGTTTTTTGCAGGACATTTTCCGCAGGAGCCGGTAATGCCGGGTGTGTTGATTGTGGAAGCCCTGGCGCAGACAGGGGCGGTGGCTATCCTTTCCAAGGAAGAAAATAAGGGAAAGGTGGCGTATTTTGGCGCAATTAACCAGGCCAAGTTTAAAAAGAAGGTGGTTCCGGGCGATAAGCTTCGTCTGGAATGCAAAATTATTAAACAAAAGGGCCCGGTGGGCATCGGTCAGGCCACGGCAACTGTAGATGGAAAGATTGCAGTCAGTGCAGAGCTGACCTTTATGGTGGGATAGTATGTTTAATAAAATTTTAATCGCCAACCGGGGCGAAATTGCCGTGCGGATTATCCGGGCGTGCAGGGAGATGGGAATTAAAACAGTAGCCGTGTATTCAGAAGCGGATCGGGATGCCCTCCATACCATGCTGGCAGATGAGGCTATCTGCATCGGCCCGGCCTCTTCTTCCCAGAGCTATCTGAATATGGAGAGGATCTTAGCCGCCTGTGTGGTAATGAAAGCAGATGCAATTCACCCAGGTTTTGGCTTTTTATCTGAAAATGCAAGGTTTGCTGAACTTTGTGAAAAATGTAACATTACATTTATCGGCCCGTCAGGAGAAATTATTCATAAGATGGGCAATAAGTCTGAGGCCAGAAAGACGATGATGGAAGCCGGGGTTCCGGTTGTCCCAGGGACGAAGGAGCCGGTTTATCAGGCGGAAGAAGGGCTTAAGCTGGCAGAAGAGATGGGCTTTCCGGTGATGATTAAGGCTTCAAGCGGCGGCGGCGGAAAGGGAATGAGAATTTCCCGCAGCCGTGAAGATTTTATGGACAATTTCCAGAGTGCACAGCTGGAATCGGTCAAGGGATTTTCAGATGATACCATGTATATTGAAAAATATATTGAAAATCCGCGCCATATCGAATTTCAGATTATGGCGGATAAATACGGCAATGTGGTTCACCTGGGGGAGCGCGACTGCTCCATTCAGCGTCGCCATCAAAAGGTGCTGGAGGAATCTCCCTGTCAGGTGATTTCCGATAAACTGCGCCAGGAGATGGGGGAGACTGCCGTCCGCGCAGCGAAGGCCGTTCACTATGAAAATGCGGGAACGATTGAGTTCCTTTTAGATAAAGACAAAACATTTTATTTTATGGAAATGAATACCAGAATCCAGGTCGAACACCCGGTAACGGAGATGGTGACAGGACTGGATTTAATTAAGGAACAGATTCGCGTGGCTTCCGGGGAAACGTTAAGTGTGGAGCAAAAAGAGATTAAAATATTGGGCCATGCAATCGAGTGCCGGATTAATGCAGAAAATCCTTCAAGGCACTTTATGCCCTGTCCGGGGCGAATCAGCAGCATTCACCTTCCCGGTGGAAATGGGGTCAGGATAGACACTCATATCTATGCGGATTACCAGGTGCCGTCCAATTATGATTCCATGCTGCTTAAGCTGATTGTCCACGGAAAAAACCGGATGGAGGCCATTGAAAAAATGAGAAGTGCGTTGGGCGAGCTGATTATCGAGGGGATTGAAACCAACAGTGATTTTCAGTATGAGATTGTAAGCCATCCGGCATTTATGGAAGGGGCTACCGATACGGGCTTTATTGAGCGGTATTTCAGCGGGCTGTAAGCAGTCAGGCTTTGTGTATATTTAAAAAAGCGGGACATGCGCGATACACCGGGCGCTGCAGGAGAACGTCGGAGATAGGAGAAACGGCAAATGTTAAGAAATATGTTTAAAAAAACTTATACCTTAATTGATACAAAGTATAATGAAATCAGAGAAGAACGGAACAAAGAGCCAAATATCCCCGAAGGACTGTGGCGCAAATGCAATAAGTGCAGGCAGCCGATTTATGTCGAGGATGTAAAGAGTAATTTTTATGTCTGCCCCAAGTGCGGCGGGTATTTTCGGGTTCACGCCTACCGGCGGATAGAAATGCTGGTGGATGAGGGAACATTTGAGGAATGGAATAAAGAAATGGAATTTTCCAATCCCCTGGATTTTCCGGGATATGAAAAGAAGGTTCTGGCGGTGAAGGAAAAAACCGGGCTGAACGAAGCAATTGTCACAGGGAAGGGCTTAATTGGAGGACTTCCCGCAGTAATTGGAGTTTGTGATGCCCGCTTTTTAATGAGCAGTATGGGCCGCAACGTGGGCGAAAAGATTACCTGTGCTGTTGAGCGTGCGACGAAGGAAAAGCTTCCGGTTATTTTATTCTGTGCTTCCGGCGGAGCAAGAATGCAGGAGGGCATTGTCTCCCTGATGCAGATGGCAAAAACCTCTGCCGCCTTAAAGAAACATCATGAGGCAGGACAGCTTTTTATCAGTGTATTGACTGATCCGACAACCGGTGGAGTGACGGCCAGCTTTGCGATGCTGGGGGATATTATTCTTGCAGAGCCCAAAGCATTAATTGGGTTTGCCGGTCCAAGGGTAATTGAGCAGACCATTGGGCAAAAACTGCCGGAAGGCTTCCAGCGGGCAGAATTTTTACTTGAGCACGGCTTTGTGGATATGGTGGTGGAGAGGAAGAACCAGAAGGAAATCCTGGAAAGGCTTCTTCGGATGCATCAAAGCGGTATTTCCTTTTTTGACGGCGGTGTAAGAAAGCTGAGAAAAGAAGGAATGAAAACGGTGTCCAAGGGCGGAGAAACGCTGGAGCAAAGCAGAAATCGTATCAACCATAACCGCCCGGCCTGGGATGTTGTTCAGCTGTCAAGAAAGTCTGACCGCCCGGTGGCAAGCGATTATATTTCGGTGTTGTTTGATGAATTTACTGAACTGCACGGGGATCGGTACGCCAAGGATGACGGGGCAATTATCGGCGGCCTGGCGTTCTTCCATGGGATTCCTGTGACAGTTATCGGTCAGGAAAAGGGAAAGAATACAAAAGATAATATTCACCGGAATTTCGGTATGCCCTCGCCTGACGGCTACCGCAAGGCCCTGCGGCTGATGAAGGAGGCAGAGTGCTTTGGACGTCCGGTTATCTGCTTTGTGGACACGCCGGGGGCTTTCTGTGGCCTGGAGGCAGAGGAACGGGGGCAGGGGGAGGCCATTGCCCGCAGCTTATATGAGATGAGTGCCTTAAAGGTTCCTGTCCTGTCGGTGGTGATCGGCGAAGGCGGAAGCGGCGGTGCCCTGGCAATGGCGGTTGCCGACGAGGTGTGGATGTTGGAAAATGCGATTTATTCCATCCTTTCCCCTGAAGGCTTTGCTTCGATTTTGTGGAAGGACAGTAAAAAAGCGCCGGAGGCGGCAAGGGTGATGCGGATAACGGCGTCTGACCTGTATGCAAGAGGATTTATTGAGAAAATCATCCCGGAAGGTGAGGAATTTACACTGAATAGTCTGCCAGAAGCCGCAAAGCTGATGGAAGAAGACATCGTAGAGTTTTTAGAAAAACTGGAAGGCAGAAGCGGGGAATCCCTGGCAGAAGGCCGTTACCAGAGATTTCGGAAAATGTAAAAGGGGAATGGGCAATGGAAAAATACAGGCCGTTAACAATAGGAGAATTAACTGTAAATTACCCGGTAATTCAGGGCGGAATGGGCGTGGGCATCAGTCTTTCTTCCCTGGCAGGCGCAGTGGCAAAGGCCGGAGGTATCGGCCTGATTTCCACAGCCCAGATTGGATTTCGGGAGCCGGATTTTGCACAACATCCCAAGGAAGCTAATCTCAGGGCTATCCGAATGGAAATGGAAAAAGCCAGGGCAGTTGCCGGCGATGGGGTGGTAGGCTTTAATATTATGGTGGCGACAAAAGACTATCCTGAATATGTTAAAGCCGCGGTGGAAGCCGGAGCCGATGTGATTGTGTCCGGTGCCGGTCTCCCGGTAAAGCTTCCCGAATATGCCATGGGAAGCAAAACAAAACTTGCGCCTATCGTTTCTTCACCTAAATCGGCCTCGGTAATTTGCAGGATGTGGGACAGGAAATATGCCTGTGCGCCGGATTTTCTTGTAGTGGAGGGACCGTTGGCTGGCGGACATCTGGGCTTTTCTCACGAAGAACTGGAAAAATTCATGGCGGACAGAGCGGATGCGGATGTCTGTTATGACCGGGCAGCTTATGATGCAGAAATCAAGGGAATTATTCAGGTGGTAAAGGAATATGAGGATAAATATGGACGGCATATTCCGGTCATCAGCGCTGGCGGTGTATTCTCGCGGGAGGATATGGAACATCACATGGCATTGGGTGTGGATGGCGTACAGGTGGGAACACGGTTTGTAACAACGGTAGAATGTGATGCGCCTGCGGCATATAAAGAAGCCTATCTTCGCGCAGAAAAGAACGATATCATAATCGTAAAAAGCCCGGTGGGAATGCCGGGGAGGGCAATTAGAAATCCGTTTTTAGAAAAGGTACAGGGAGAGCCGGAAAAGATTAAAAAATGTTTTCGCTGTCTGGAACACTGCGATCCGAAAACAGCCCCCTACTGTATTACTATGGCATTAATACGGGCAGCCATGGGTGATGTGGACAATGCCCTTTTGTTCTGCGGGTATAATGCCTGGAAATGTAATAAGATAGAAACGGTGGATGCGGTGATAAGGGATTTGTGCAGAGAGTAGATTAGTTTAAACACATGATTAGGCTGCCCTGATTCAGTATTTAAAGATTATACAGCAAATTTTTTAAAGAGAGAGATATCGTTAGAGATGTCTCTTTTTATTTGGAGTTTACAATAATTCCCAATATTTTTAAAAGTACATTAAGAATTTTGTAAAAAATGTTGAATAATCGTTAGAATCGTGATAATATATTTAACATAACTTTAAATAAGGAGGGGAATCAAATGAAGCAGCGAAATACATGGAAAATGCGTCTTTCTGTTTTGCTTATGGTAGTGATGATGTTGAATATGACCATCACTGCGTTTGCAGAGTGGAGATTTGAGGACGACGGATGGCGCTATTACAAACAGGATGGCACCATGGTTAAAGACAGGGAAAGAAAAATCCATGACAAATGGTATTCCTTTGATGAAGATGGCTTTATGCGGACAGGCTGGCTTGAGCATCTAGGGGGGGTAAATCGTTTTATACCGTACCGCCTACAAATAATATAGCTGAAAATCAGTGGGTGCTGATTGACGGCGATTGGTATTATTTTAAAGGAATTACGGAAACTGCAGACGGCATAGATGGCGGAGCAGTTAAGTCAGAAAATGGTATGCCAAAATGGAAGGAAATTCGAGGAAAGTTTTATTGCTTTGATGAAGAAGGAAAGATGTTCAGCAAGCAGTTTTTGGACATCGACGGAGGAAGGCATTATGCTTTTGAGGATGGTTCATTGGCGTCCCAAACATGGCTTCTTTTGGGAGAAGCTGAGGATGGAAGTGTTGTAGAATGTTCGCATAAGGATAGTTGCAAGTGTTCCTGGTATCATTTTAAAGAGCTTAAGGTTACCGAAGATAATAGGCTTGATGGCGGAGTTCATAAGTCTAAGAATGATGGTGAAATCAGAGAGCAGATGATACAGGGAAAAACCTACGCTTTCGATTCTGATGGAAGAATGCTGTCCCGCGAATGGAATACAGAAACAAATCATTATTTTCAGCGTAATGGTGATCAGGCAATCAACAAATATCTCTTGATTGATGGTACGTGGTATAACTTTGACGGCAAAGGAAATGGCAAGGAATATGCAGCATCTTCTTCGGATGCAGCACCATGTCCGACAGTTTCGTCGATAGCTCCTGTTGAGAAAAATGTAAATGCAGTGATAGGAGAAGAGAAAGTAGAAATAGGCTTTAAGGTAGAATTGGCAAGCAGTGCCAATGCTGAAAAGAAAGAATTAACCAAAGATCATGATTTCTGGATCGTATGTACAAACGGAAAAACATCCGAGGCAAAGGTTGCGGATGGAAATACTTATAAGATGCTCTACGAAGCAGGAAAGAAAGCAGATACCGAGCAGGTATACCTGTGGATAGATGGTGTAAAGTCAGAGCCGGTAAATATCAATGTAACATTAGCAAAAACGGAAGATGGAAATGACGAAGTTAAACCAAGCGAAGTAGGAACCGTTGTTGACAATATTCTTGCTGGTTTTGGTTCTGATACGGCAGAAAATGCAGATGCGCAGGGCGCAGCCGCCAGCTTAAAAACAGCGTACAGCAATGATGATGTCAAGAATGCAATGCAGACGAAATTATTGGATGAGGCGATGAAAGCTGAGAATAATAATTCCCTGCAGGCCTTAGAAAATAAGTTCATGGAAGATAAGAAGATTACTGCAGCAAAGCCTGATGTTTCCAGTGCTGTTGAGGGAATCGTTGGAAGCAGTGATGAAGTATCGATTGTCGGGGCAGGATTAAATGCGTCCGAGGGTCAGACGGTACAGCTTCAGGTCAGCGCTCCTAAAGAGGAGCCTGTTGTAGAAGGAACTTATCGGAATACGATTGCCTTAGACTTCACCTTAACCGTTTTCAATACGGCGGACAGTGGATATGACAGCGAAAACATGAGCGTATTAGAGATACCTGTAGTTGTTTCGCTTAAAGTTCCAAGTGGATTTACTAAGTCAGATAAGATATTTAACCTCCATGACGGCGAACAGCTGGAAGTTAAGTTTAATATTAAAGACGGTAAAGTCTATTTTGTAACCGACCGCTTTAGTACCTACGTATTTGCAATTACGGATAAGCCTGCAACCGACTCTCCTTTTGGCGGCAATGGCGGAAAGAATAACGTAAATTCTGAAATTGAGTCCGCGATGAAGGCAGGTTCACAGTCCGGCAACTGGATTCAGGATACCAAGGGCTGGTGGTTTAGCCTGAAAGATGGAACTTATCCTGTAAATACCTGGATGTATCTTGACTACAACCGTGTTTATAAATGGTATCATTTTGATATGAGCGGTTACATAAGAACCGGCTGGTTTACCGATAATGACGGTCATATCTATTACCTGAATCCGATATCTGACGGAACCAAGGGCGCTATGCTGACGGGTTGGCAGTATATTGATGGATATTGGTACTACTTTAATCCGGTATCCGACGGAACGCAGGGGGCTTTACTTGTAAACACAACTACACCTGACGGTTATGTAGTCAATGAAAAAGGGCAGTGGGTTCAGTAAGCAAAAAAGAGAAAATCAACTTGAAACCGTAAATGAATGTAAACAAGGATTCATGAAGAATGCCATGCGGTTAAAAAGTAAATGATAGATTAAACAAATACAACGAGACTCCGATAGACAAAGCTTAGACAAATAAAAAACCTAAATAAAAAGTCAGGAAGACAGATATCACCAGCAGGTGTTATTTGTCTTTCTGTTTTTTGTCTGTTAATGTTTTCTCTGCTCCTCTTTTGTTTATTCATCTTTTTCCTGTTAACTTAGTTCAAAAGGTAAAAAAGGAGACACAATGATGAAAAAAATGTTATTATGGATGACGATAACCCTGCTTATGCTGTCCGGTACAGCCTGTGCTCAAACTACGGACCTTCCTTCTGTGTCCCCTGTATCTTCGCCCCCCGATTCTTCCCCGCAGCCATCTTTACAATCTGAGGTAGTAATCGTCATGCCTCCAACGGCAGAGCCCGAAGCGGGTTTTGACCCTGCTTACGGCTGGGGTGCCGGTGAGCATGTTCATGAACCGCTTATCCAGAGCACGCTAACCGTCACAAATCCTGATCTTTCAATAGGTTACGACCTGGCTACCAAGATAGAAGTATCTTCCGATGCCCTGACCTGGACTGTGGAAATTCGAGAGAATATTTATTTTAGTGATGGTGTGAAGCTGACGGCAGAAGATGTAGCTTTCACCTACAACACCCTGCGGGACACCAGTTCGGTTAATGATTTTACTATGCTGGAAAAAGCAGAAGCCATTGATGAAAAAACCATTATTTTTTCCATGAAACGTCCCTATTCTATCTGGCCCTATACTATGGCTATTGTGGGAATAATTCCTCAGCACGCCTATAGCCCGGATTACGGTGCAAACCCTGTCGGATCAGGAAGGTATATGCTTAAACAATGGGATCGCGGTCAGCAGGTTATTTTGGAAGCTAATCCCAGATACTATGGTGATCCACCAGCGATGAAACGGATTACACTTTTGTTTATGGAGGAGGATGCGGCCTATCTTGCCGCCCAATCCGGTCAGGTGGATTTAGCCTATACCTCCGCTTCTTATGTAGATACCTCGCAAGCGAACCAAATTCCCGGCTACCGCCTGCTTTCCTTTGAAACAGTAGATAATCGGGGATTTAACCTTCCGGCAATTCCTCCTGTTTCCCAGTCTTTGGTGGGGAACGTTTTCACAGCGGATCTTCTGGTCCGCCGTGCGATTAATCTGGCGATTGACCGGGAGCGGTTGATTACTGAGGTGTTAAATGGCTATGGAAGTCCTGCTTACAGCGTATGTGATAAAATGCCCTGGTATCAAAATGCTGCGGAAGTTTCTTTTCAGCCCGAAGAAGCAGAGCGTATTCTCGATCAGGCTGGCTGGACGATGGGGGCTGACGGTATCCGTCAGAAGGATGGGACGTCTGCTGCTTTTACGCTTTATTACCCTTCTGGAGATTCGGTGCGCCAGGCCCTTGCCTTTCATGTGGCAGAACAGCTTCAAGCCATAGGAATTGCTGTGGAGCCGCAGGGTACAGGCTGGGACACGGCTTATGATCAGGCACAGGCACAGCCACTGATGTGGGGCTGGGGAGCGCACACACCGATGGAACTTTACCATATTTATCATACAAAAGGGGAAACAGGCCTGGCAGCCTATTCACCCTATGCCAATGCCAAGGTGGACGAATACATGGATAAGGCCCTGGCAAGCCGTGATATGGAAGAAGCAAACGAGCTGTGGAAAAAAGCGCAATGGGACGGGGAAAACGGCATTGTACAGGATGGCGATATTCCCTGGATTTGGCTGGTTAATATTGATCACCTGTATTGGGCCAGGGAGGATTTGCAGGTGGCAGAACAAAAAATTCATCCCCATGGACATGGGTGGTCAATTGTAAATAATGTGGATAAGTGGAGCTGGAAATCAAAATGATGGGGATAAGTAGCCAATATCAAAACAAACGATGGATAATTAAGATAGGAAAATCACTGCTGCGCATGGTGGTTCTGCTTGGGTTAGTCAGCCTTGGAGCTTTTTTGCTGGTTTCTGCCTCGCCCATGGACCCATTGCAGACTAATATCGGGCAGGCGGCGCTGGGAAGCATGAGCCAGGAACAGATTGAGCGCTTAAACGAATACTGGGGTGTGGGTGTGCCGCCGCTTAAGCGTTTTATTTTTTGGGGGAAGGACTTGATCCGGGGCGATATGGGAATTTCCCTTCTCTACCGTCAGCCGGTTTCTCAGGTTATCCGGGTAAAACTGGGCAATTCGCTGTGGATGCTGGGAATGAGCTGGGTGATTTCCGGGGTTTTAGGCTTTTTATTAGGGATTGCCGCAGGAATAAAAAAGGGAAGTGTTTGGGATCGCATAATCTCCGCCTGGATTTTAGTTACAGCAAGTATGCCTGCGTTTTGGCTGGCGCTGGTACTGTTGATGATATTTTCTGTGTGGCTGAAGCTGCTGCCGATGGGACTAAGTGTACCAGCGGGAGTGGAGGCGTCAGATGTAACCTTAAAGGGCCGGATGTTGCATGCCGTTCTCCCGGCGGCAACCCTTTCTCTTACGGGTTGTTCCACAATTGCCATGCATACCCGCGAAAAGATGACAGAAGTGATGGAAAGTGATTATGTCCTTTTTGCAAGGGCAAGGGGGGAGACAACCGGCAGGATAGTAAGGCGTCACGGTATCCGCAATATTCTTCTGCCTGCCGTTACTCTTCAGTTTGCCTCGGTCAGTGAGATTTTTGGCGGCTCGGTGCTGGTTGAGCAGGTGTTTTCTTATCCAGGGCTTGGTCAGGCGGCGGTAACGGCTGGTCTGGGGGGTGATGTGCCTTTGCTGATGGGAATTACGGTAATCACTGCGGCGATTGTGTGTGCGGGAAATCTGGCGGCAGATAGTTTATATGTGCTGATTGATCCGAGAATCCGCAGAGGGAGGAGAGAAACATGAGGTGGATAGATGAGAGAAAGAAAGCATTGATGTTTCAGTATCTTTTTCTGTTTAGCGCTGTACTGATCCTGGCAGCAATTGTTATAAGCGGAGAGGCTTTATGGGAGGATGCGCTGAAAACGGATTTTACCCGGAGGAACCGTTTGCCCTGTCCTGCCTATCCGTTTGGCACAGATTGGATGGGGAGGGATGTATTTCTTCGAACGATCTGTGGTCTTTCGCTGAGTATCCGAATCGGTTTTTTAACGGCAGCAATGAGTGCGGGGATTGCTTTTATAATGGGGATGCTGGCATCAATGGGAAAATGGGCAGATGGCATTGTTCGCATGGTAATTGACTGGATGATGGGCATTCCTCATATGCTGTTGCTGGTTTTGATTTCCTTTGCCGCAGGAAAAGGGCTGTCAGGGGTGATTGCGGGTATTTCCCTGACGCACTGGACCTCTTTAGCCAGGCTGGTTCGCGGGGAGGCGCTTCAGCTAAAAGAGGCGCCTTATCTTAAGATTTCTAAACAGCTGGGTGTGAGAAGGCTTCGGGCAGCGATTCGCCATATGACACCACATTTACTTCCTCAGGTTTTTGTTGGGGGAATTTTATTATTTCCCCATGCAATTCTGCATGAAGCCAGCATTACTTTTCTGGGATTTGGGCTTTCCCCTGAGCAGCCAGCGATAGGAATTATCTTATCGGAGAGTATGAAGTATCTGGCAATGGGAAAATGGTGGCTTTCCCTCTTTCCCGGTTTGCTGCTGGTGCTTGTGGTCATGCTGTTTTATCAGTTGGGAAAAAACCTGCAAATTTTATTCGGGTAAGGTAAAGGATAACACAGGAACAGGCAAGAATTGATAAAAAATGATAGAGGTAAGGCAGAAGTAAGTCAGAAGGGAGAATACAGGAAGTGAGAGAGAGGGATGCGGGAAAGGATATTTTATTGGTGAAGCATTTTTCAGTCTCCTTTACCCGGAGAAAGGGCTGGCGGGGAGTGACTATGCTTCCGGTTATCCAGGATTTAAGTCTGAAAGTTGGTGCAGGTGAATTGGTAGCCGTCGTGGGGGCCAGCGGTTCGGGAAAGAGTATTTTGGCACATGGGATAATGGGACTTCTTCCAAAAACGGCTGTCTGGCAGGGAGAACTTTTCTTTCGGGGACGAAAATTGCAGGAAAAAACCTGGAGGGAGTTTCGGGGGTGCGGAATGGTTTTAGTTCCGCAGAGTGTATCCTATCTTGATCCTCTGATGCGTGTGGGGGAGCAGGTAAGGAATGGAAGGAAGGATAGGGAAAGCCGAATAAAGGGAAGAGAAATTTTGAAAAGTTATGGGTTGGGGGAAGAAACGGAGCGGCGCTATCCGTTTGAATTGTCCGGCGGAATGAGCAGGCGGATTTTAATTTCTGCCGCTGTGATGGAGGAGCCGGATTTGGTGATTGCCGACGAACCTACACCGGGACTGCATCTTAAGGCGGCAAAACGGGTCTTGTCCCATTTCCGTGAAATTGCGGATCGGGGTGCGGGTGTGCTTTTAATTACCCATGATTTACCTTTGGCCTTGGAGGTGGCAGACAGAATTGTGGTGTTCTATGCAGGGACAACGGTAGAGGAAGCGGCAGTTTTGGATTTTAAGGATGAGGATAGTCTGCGCCATCCCTATACAAAAGCGCTTTACCGGGCAATGCCGGAGCATGGGTTTAAGGGAACACCGGGAAGACAGCCCTTTGCGGCAGAGCTTCCTGAAGGCTGCGTTTATGGGCCTAGATGTCCATGGTTTTCTGAAAACTGTAAAAGGCCTGTTCCTTACCGAAGGCTAAATGGAGGAATGGTTCGGTGCTGGAGAGAGGATTTGGAAGAAACGGGGGAAGAAAAGAATGAAGCTTGAGGGAAGAAATCTGACATTTCAGTATGATAAGGGGGATCGCCGGATTTTAAATCATATGCACATTACACTGGAAAGCGGGGAGAGGGTGGGCATGGCAGCGCCCAGCGGGTTTGGAAAGACAACCTGCTGTAAAATCTTAGCGGGATATGAACAGCCGGATGAGGGGGAAGTTCTGCTGGATGGGAAGCCTCTTTCTTCGTATCGGGGATATTGTCCGGTGCAGATGATCTGGCAGCACCCGGAGCAGGCTGTGAATCCTAAGAAACGGATGAAAGATGTTTTAAAAGAGGGAGATAAGGTGGAAACACGGATTATCCGGGAGCTGGGGATTGAAGAGGGGTGGATGATGCGCTTTCCGGGAGAACTATCAGGGGGAGAACTTCAGCGTTTTTGCATTGCCAGGGCGCTTGGCGAGAGGACAAGGCTGCTGCTGGCGGATGAGATTACAGCCATGCTGGATTTAATTACGCAGAGCCAGATTTGGAATTTTATACTAAGGGAGACAGCAAGCAGGGGGATAGGACTTTTGGTGGTCAGTCATAATGAAGAGCTTCTTCAAAAAACGGTGAGCCGTCGGATAGAATGGGATAAGAACATAGAAGATGGATAGAGACAAAAAAGGGCGGTAAATCGAGCAGATATACCGCCGATGCAGGAGGGCGGAATTGCCCCTCCATTATGGTGCTGCAGATTCCGGGCTGAAGCCCTCGATTAGCTTAACGGCCCCGCAGATGCTTGGATAGTAGCTTTCGTAAGTTTCCTCATCTGCAACTTTAAATTTATAGTATTTTCCCGTTTTTATTTCCTGATAGACCTTAGATTCTTCGAAGCGTTCATTAAGGGCAGCGTTGGTTATCTGGAAAGTTTTTTGTGTGCCATAGCGATCTTCTCCATGGATAAGGTAAATTTCCCTGCCGTTCATTTCTGAAATTTCTTTTTCGATAATTACCACCTCCACCATTTCTCGGTCATAATCGGTTCCCTGCCGTGGATGAAGGAAAAGAAAGAGAAGCACTGCAACTACGGCAATGCTTAAGAGTAAAAATTTCCACCGTTCTATTGGATCATCGTGTTGTCTGTTCATCGTTGTATCCTTTCCTTTTTTCTTTTCTCTATTATAGTTGGTTTCCCTTTGTTTAGCAAGATTTAAGCGAAAAATTTATCATTGGAGTAATGACAAAATCTCGCCGGCATGTTATGATAAAGCATTAGATGAAGAAGAGAAGGAAATTTCTGCAAAGACAGGAAATGGGGGATTAGAGTTTGGACAATCAAATGAATATGGAGTACAGCTTGATTGATTATTTGTTGTATATCATGGAACATCCTGAAGCTGGAGTTTTGATTAATCAGCAGGATAGGCAGATTGCTCTTCAGATAAAGAAAATTATGGATGAAATGCCGGGCGGGTTTTTTATTTATCGCGCAGACGGGGATGAGGAACTGATTTATGCGAATAAGGCAGTTCCCCGGCTATTTAATTGCAGTACTCTGGAAGAATTTCGTGAATGGACAGGAAATTCGTTTAAGGGAATTGTCCACCCTGAGGATTTGGAAGAAGTGGAACAGAGCATTAAGGAACAGATTGCCCAAAGCCACTACGATTTGGATTATGTGGAATACAGGATTATCCAAAAAGGAGGAGAAGTCCGCTGGGTTGACGATTATGGACACTTTGTCCATAGTAAGTATGCTGGCGATGTTTTTTATGTATTTATCGGAGATGCTACCGATAAAAAGAATATGCTTTTTAAGGAAAAGGCAGATATTGTCAAGGAAAGCAGCCAGAAGGAGCAAAAGCTCAAGGAGCGTATTGAAGAGTATAATAAGGAGATTCAAAATGCCAATCAGAAACAGATCCAGCGAATGGAAATGATTGAAGGTTTGAGCATTGATTATGAATCTATCTTTTATGCGGATTTAGATGAAAATACGGTTTATCCCTACCGCTTAAGCCGCTGGTCAGACAACCGGTTTAATGAGGATGCTTCGTTCTGGGAGTATAATGGATTTGATGACAGTTATATTAATACCTGGGTGCATCCGCAGGATCGTGAGCTGGTAAGGCGTTCGACAAATGCAGATTATATTCGAAAACGGCTGGAAAAGGAAAAAAGCTTTTATGTGTATTTCCGCGTGGTTTCGGATAATGATTTAGAGCATTTACAACTGCGGATTGTGGATGTGGGAAATGGCGATCATGTCCGTCAGGTAGTATTAGGCTACCGCAGTGTGGATGAAAAGATCCGCAGTGAAATGCGCCAGAAGAAAATCCTGGAGCTTGCATTAAATCAGGCTAAATCGGCGATTATGACAAAGGATGCTTTTCTTGCCAATATGTCTCATGATATTCGGACGCCGATGAATGCTATTATTGGTTTTACTACCCTGGCTAAACGCTATATTGAGGATAGGGAAAGGCTGTCGGCGTATTTGGATCAGATTGAAAACTCCAGCAGTCAGCTTATGCGTTTGCTTCAAAATGTACTTGAAATTTCACGTCTGGAAGCAGGGAAGGAAGCGATTGAAAGTGAAGCATGTAATCTTATCGAAATACTGGAACGGGTGGAGGAGGGTGTTCTTTCTCTGGCAGAAAATAAGAAGATTCAGCTGACATTTGATCATACAGGGATAATACACAGCGATATTTACAGCGATCGAAAAAAGATTGGACAAATTCTTCAGAGTATTGTTGCAAATGCAATTAAGTATACCGAACCATCCGGTAATGTCTGTCTGACAGCGAAAGAAGCGGCAGCGTCGGATAATTATGTAAAAGTCCGGTTTATGATTGAAGATAATGGGATTGGAATTTCCAAGGAATTTCTGGAGCGGATTTATGAGCCTTTTGAGCGTGAGCAGAATACGACATTAAGCGGAGTGCAGGGGTCCGGCCTGGGACTTACCATTACTAAAAATTTTGTCGATATGATGGGGGGAAAGATTTCCGTCCAGAGCCGCCTGGGTGAGGGAAGCTGCTTTACCGTTACCTTAAGCTTTTCTTTGCAGCGGGAAAGAGAGCCTGCGAAAGAACCTGTAACGGAGGGTAAAGGATTTAGCTCCCACAAACGGGTACTGCTGGTTGAGGATAATGAATTAAATATGGAAATTGAATCTGAATTATTAAAGGATGCCGGTTTTCTTTTAGATCGGGCGATGAATGGAAGGATTGCCGTGGACAAGGTGAAAAATTCCTTGCCGGGATATTATGATTTAGTCCTTATGGATATTCAGATGCCTGTGATGAATGGCTACGAGGCCGCCAAGGCTATCCGTAAGCTGGAAAATCCTCAATTGGCAAAGATTCCGATAATCGCGCTTTCTGCCAATGTTTTTGAAGAAGATAAACGAAAATCTATGGAAAGCGGGATGAATCTACACATGGCAAAACCCCTGGATCTTCCCGGACTATTAAAGGCAATTCAACGAATATTAAACGAAGAAGAACTATAGAAGAAAAATCATGTGCGAGAAAGGCACATAGGAGGATAAGAAAGCAGAAGATGTTCTGTGTTGTTATCGCAACTTGTCAGATGGGGTTTGCACCCCATCTGACACAAATAAGTCCTCTTACCCATTGCTTTCGTATTCACAACTTAGAAGCGGGGACTTATTTGATAGGCTAAAGTTATTTCAGGTGGTGCAGCAGGGATTCTCCAATCGTTCCCTCCGGCATATTTATCCCAAAGTTTTCGGCGACGGTTGCCCCGATTACGGCAAAGGATGACTGATCTTCTATCTTTTTGGAAGCTGTCATGGAGGGCGAATACATCAGCAGGGGAACCATCTCCTTGGTGTGGTCGGTTCCCTTAAAGGTCGGGTCATTGCCGTGATCGGCGGTGATCATCAGAAGATCGTCCTCGCGCATTCCCTCAAGGAAGATGCCCAGTTTTTCGTCGAATTTCTCCAGCTCTTTTCCGTAGCCTTCAGGATCTCTGCGGTGTCCCCACAAGGCGTCAAAATCAACCAGATTGGTAAAGCAGAGTCCGCAGAAATCTTTCTTTTGAAGTTCAATCGTCTGCTCCATTCCATGTACGCTGCTCTTGGATTTATAGTATTCGGTAATGCCTTCCCCGTCAAAAATATCAACGATTTTTCCCACGCTGATGACATCTTTCTTCCCTTCTTTTAACGCATCCAGCACGGTCTTTTCATAGGGCTTAAGCGCATAATCATGGCGGTTGGAGGTGCGCTTAAATTCGCCTTTTTTCTTCCCGAGATAAGGACGGGCGATAACTCTTCCCACCTTCCATTCATCCTTCATGGTAAGTTCTCTGGCGATTTCGCAGCAGCGGTAAAGTTCCTTGAGATCGAAGGTTTCTTCATTGCCGCAGATCTGTAAAACGGAGTCGGCAGAGGTGTAGACGATCATATGTCCGGTGGCGATTTCTTCCTCGGCAAGTTCATCTAAAATTTCCGTTCCGCTGGCGGATTTATTCCCGATAACCTTGTGCCCGGTGCGCCTTTCCAGTTCGCCAATCAGTTCTTTGGGGAAGCCGGTGTCGGTAAAGGTTAAAAACGGCTTGGTAATGTGCAGTCCCATCATCTCCCAGTGCCCGGTCATCGTATCCTTTCCCACGCTGGCTTCTAAAAGCCGGGCGCAGCACCCCATGGTTTCTTCGGCTTGTCCTGCGTGCGTAAGCGGATGGAGTCGGGTTATTCCCAGTTTCACCAGATGAGGGATAGCAAAGGGGTCCATGTGCTGGTCGATGTGACCTAAGGTGTCGCAGCCCTCGTCGTCATAATCCGCTGCATTGGGCATAGCACCGATGCCCAGGGAATCAATGACAATAACAAAAATTCGTTTATACTTCATGATTGTACCTCCCGTTTTACAATAATTTTAATACTTGCTTTTGTTTTTGCCCGTGTTAAAATTATAGCATAGGAAAAGGAAAAATAAAAGGATGAAAAATAAAAGAGGAAATGGATAGAGAATGGATAAGGATGCTATGGATAAATATGAGATTTTAAAGAAATATTTTGGCTATGACAGCTTTCGCGAGGCGCAGGAAGCTTTAATTGACAGTATATTAGAGGGCAGGGATACCCTGGGAATTATGCCGACAGGGGCAGGAAAGTCACTGTGTTATCAGATTCCTGCGCTGCTGATGGACGGGATCACCCTGGTGATTTCTCCCCTGATTTCCCTGATGAAGGACCAGGTGGGAAGTTTAAATCAGGCGGGAATCCATGCGGCATTTTTAAACAGTTCGCTGACCATGAATCAGTATTATAAGGCGCTGAGTTTTGCCAGACAGGGGCGGTATCCGATTATCTATGTGGCGCCGGAACGGCTGGTGACGGAGGAATTTCTGGACTTTGCCTTAAACAGTAGGATTGCCATGGTGGCGGTGGATGAGGCACACTGTGTATCGCAGTGGGGGCAGGATTTTCGCCCAAGTTATTTAAAGATACTGGAGTTTGTGGAAAAACTTCCCAAACGCCCGATTATCAGCGCTTTTACCGCGACGGCGACGAAGGAGGTTCGCGATGATATTCTGGATATTTTACAGCTGCAAAATCCTACGGTGCTGACGACAGGATTTGACCGGAATAATTTGTATTTTGCGGTAAAGACGGTGAAGGATCGGTATAAGGCGGTGCGGGATTATCTTTCCCAGCATAAGGGGGAGAGCGGGATTATCTACTGCCTGACCAGGAAGCATGTGGAAGAGGTCTGCGAACGACTGATAAAAGAAGGGTTTATGGTGAACCGATACCATGCGGGTTTAAGCGATGAAGAGCGGCAGAAAAACCAGGATGATTTTATCTATGACCGGGTGCAGGTTATCTGCGCCACGTCCGCATTTGGCATGGGGATCGACAAATCGAACGTGCGTTTTGTTCTGCATTACGGGATGCCGAAAAATATCGAATCCTATTATCAGGAAGCGGGGCGAGCAGGGCGTGACGGGGAGCCGGCGGAGTGCATTTTGTATTATGCGGGACAGGATGTGATTACCAATCAGTATTTTATCGACTATAATCAGGACAACCAGGAACTGGACGAGCTGACGCGGCGATTTGTAATGGAGAGGGATCAGGAGCGGCTGAAAAAGATGACCTTTTACTGCTTTACAAATGAGTGTCTTAGGGATTATATCCTGCGCTACTTTGGGGAGTATGGAGCCAGCTACTGCAATAACTGTTCCAATTGTTTAACACAATTTGAAACCGTGGATGTGACCGAAGCGGCACGGGCAATCTTAGGCTGCGTGGAGAGCAGCAGACAGAGGTATGGGACAACGGTGATTATCGATACGCTGCACGGGGCAAACACCGCAAAAATACGCAGTTACCGGATGAATGAGAACCCTTACTATGGGAAGCTTGCGAAAGAGCCGGTTTACCGGCTGCGGAAGATTTTGCAGCATTTGCAAGTGGAAGAATATCTTCTGGTGACGAATGATGAGTATGCCATTGTAAAGCTTACAGTGAAATCTAGGGAAATATTGCTGGAAAATAAAGAGGTAAAAATGAAGATGGCAAAGGAACAGGAAGGTGAAAAAGCGTTCGGGAAAAAGGATAAGCAGGGGGATAAATGGGGAAGCAAAACCGGTAATAAACGGTCAGGAAGCAGCAAAAATATGCAGCGTGCGGCAGGTATTTTTGGAGATTCGTTTGGCGAGGAAGAGGAGAATTTATTTACGAAACTCAGAAATCTTCGGACAGAAATTGCCCGGGAAGAGAAGGTTCCGCCCTATATCGTATTTTCCGATAAAACCCTGACGCACATGTGCCTGCTGAAGCCAAAGACGAAGGAAGAGATGCTTAAGGTGTCGGGGGTTGGGGAGTTTAAGTTTGAGAAGTATGGGGAGAGATTTTTGGCGTGTATTCAATTCATTTAAGGATAAATTTTGCTCTGTTTATCCCTTCTTTTGCGCTTATCGGCGGTAGGAATTGCTGTAAATCACAAAAAATTATCCTATACATCCCACTGGATTTTCTATAAAATAAGAGTAAGTTGTGGGCAGGGCACAACGCAGATTCCGGGAAGTCAGGATGAAAAGAAGGAGGAAAGGTCATGTTCCGGTTGATGATTGCGGATGATGAGGATGCAGAGCGCATGGGGATCAATTTTCTGCTGAATAAGTTCGGCTACAGGTTTACTATCCGGGAAGCATCGGACGGGATGGAGGCGCTTCGCGGGCTTGAGGATTTTCCGGCAGATATTTTACTAACGGACGTTAAGATGCCGTTTCTGGATGGAATTGGCCTGGCGGCGAAGGTAAGGGAGAAGTATCCTGAAATACAAATTATTTTTTTCAGCGGCTATGATGATTTTGAATACGTAAAGCAGGCATTGTCCTTGCAGGCCGTGGATTATATCCTAAAGCCGGTGGACCCTGCGGAGTTTCAGCGGGTGATTGGACGGGCAGTGAAGCTTTTACAAGAGAAGGAAACGACAGTTCAGAATACCGGCGTTTTAAAAAGCTATGTGATAACCCGGCTGTTAAATCAGGTATCCTATGAAAAGCTTGTCCAGGAGAATGGGGAAGGGCAGCTTTTGTTCTTAAAGGAATACACCCGGCTGATTCTGATTGAGTTTGAGGAGGATGTATTTGGAAATGTGATTTCGGATATCAAGGCGTTTTGCAGCCTGGTTAAAGGTGCCATTCCCGGCAGTTTTGACTTTCTGGATTTGACACCTTCTCAAGGCGTGTTTTTTCTTAAGGCAGAGAATCTGGAAGAGAAGCACGTGCAGGAACTGGCCCGCTGCATTCACCTTATCGTGGGCAAGGAGTACCAGAAGAAATGCTATCTGGCTGTCAGCGCCAGGATCGGAGAAGCAGAAGGAATCGGGAATGCTTACCGTCAGGCAGAGCAGAATCTGGAGGAGCGTTTTTTTTACCAGGACAGCTATATCTATCCCCGTAGGAGTCTGGAACAGACAGAAACGGAGAAAATCAGTGACGGGCAGCTTTTGCAGGCCATTGAAAAGGATGTGGCTTGTCATGACAGCTATAGTCTTCGCCGGAACGTGGAGATTCTTCTGAATGTGTGCAGAAATAACGGATTTCAGTCCTATATCTATACTCGGTTTGTATGTGCTAATCTGATAAAAATTTTGGCAAAGGAACTTTCAGGCAGCGGAGAACGCTTGGCTGATCTGGTAGAAAGGATTTATGCCTGCTCGAATTTTTCTGGTCTGGAAGCAGAAATCTGGCAGGTGACCAGGGAACTGGAAGAACGGTTTCAGACTGCCGAGGACTCGCCAAAGCGCACGATTGCCATGGTGGAGCAGTATATCAAAGAACATTATCATGAGCCGTTAAGCCTGGATCTTCTGGCAGAGAAAGCCTTTCGGACACCGCATTATCTGAGCAGTATTTTTATTCAGGAAAAGGGAATTGGGATTAATAAATACATAAAAAACGTAAGAATGGAAAAGGCAAGGGAACTTTTAAAGGGAACCAATATGAAAATCAGCGATATCTGTGAGCAGGTCGGTTATGGGAGTGTTTCTTATTTCTGCCGCAGCTTTCGGAATGAATATGGGGTGACGCCGGAGCAGTACCGGCACTGAAGATTTATCGGAAGCATTTGCTGAAATGATAGAGAGTTTTATAAATGCCCGGTATAAAATGGAGGAAAAAATGTCAGGTGCAGGAAAATGGTATAAGAACCTTGTATTTCGGAAAAAGGTGTTTTTAAGCCATCTGGCAGTGAGCCTGATTCCGGTGGTGATTTTAGGGGTATTTTGCTACCTGCAGACAAGAAGCCTTCTGATTCGGCGGGAAAGGGAGGTTTTGAGGGAAACACTGGAACAGACCGTGCTTCGGATGGATGCGTCGCTGGAAAACTATCAGCATGTGATGGAAAACCTGGTCTGGGATGTCAATATCGGAAAAGCTTTGGATCAGCAGTACCAGAACAATCTGGAAATGTACTGCGTCTACCGGGATGTGATTGACCCGGCGGTGCGCCAGATGAAGCTTTTAAATCCCCAGATAAAAAAATTAACCATCTACAGTTCCAACAAAACGCTGTATCCCCACGGGGATATTCTTCGGAAAGTGCAGGAGGCGTCGTGGCTTGAACTTTCGGGTGAGGATTACAAGGTGCACTGGAAGGCGGATGAAAGCGGGGTTTTGGAACTGTACTGCAAGATTTACGGGGAGGACAAACATAATCTCCATGTTGTCTATATGGAACTGGACTATTCCAGGGTGTTTGGCTGGCTGTCCGGGCTGTTTGAAACTAATTACGGCGTAATGATTGCCAACGGAGGGGCATCACCAGCCTATTCCTTTGCGACTTCTGCTGATGAACACGGCGGGAGTGCTCTGACGCTTTCGGATCTGAACTGCGGAGCGGCATGTCTGGGCGACTATGTACTTGAACAGCGGGAGATTCCGGCAAATCACTGGAAGGTTTATCTTTACCGTCCAGTGAAAGCCGTTTCCTCATCGGCGCTCAGCATTACCTTTTTGATTGTGATTGCAGTGGGAATCTGCCTGTTCATCATTCTGGCTGTCAGTGCCCTGCTGGCGAAAACCATGGTGCAGCCCTTAACCCGGCTGATTCAGAACATTGACCAGATTGCCGGGGAAAACTTAGAGGTTGTGGTCTGGGAGGAATCGCAGGATGAAATCGGACATTTGATCCAGAGCTTTTCCCGGATGATGGATCGGATTCACTATCTGGTCAATGAGGTGTATAAAAATAAAATTGCCCGGCAGGAATATGAAATGAAGATGCTGCAGGCACAGATTAACCCGCATTTTCTGTATAACAGCCTTTCTCTGATTAACTGGAAGGCCATCATGGCAGACCAGACGGAAATCAGTGAAATGGCACAGCTTTTATCGACCTTTTACCGGACGACCTTAAATAAGGGAAAGAGTGTAACTACAGTAAAGGGAGAGTGGGATAATACCTGTTCCTATATTCGGATTCAAAGCATTATGCATTCGGGAAAGTTTGATGTTGAGCAGCATGTGGAAGCGTCCATGATGGACTGCGAAATGTTAAATTTAATCCTCCAGCCCTTAGTTGAAAATGCCATCGGTCACGGTCTGGATCATAAAGAGGGGAATGGAAAAAAGAAGCTGTGGGTGTCTGGACGGGAAGCTGGGGATGTGCTGGAGTTTGAGGTAAAGGATAACGGATGCGGAATCCCCGAAGAGGACATTGAGGCTGTGCTGCATACACAGACAAAGGGCTACGGGCTTTCGAATGTTAATCACCGGATAAAACTGTATTATGGCGAGGCTTACGGGCTGCAGATGGAAAGCCGGTTAGGGGAAGGAACAAGGGTATTGGTGAGGATTCCTAAAAAAAATTAACCTGTTAATCGCTTGGTGAAAAAATACCGGAAAAAGTAATATAAACCGGTATTTTTTGTCGTTTACGTGAAAAAACCCATTGTCTATAATAAAAATATAAAGAAATCGGATGATAAGAAAGATGCAGATTTATGATTTTGAGGATTCGTAAAGGACAGGAGGATTCAGGTTATGAAGGGATATGGTATAAGGTGGTGTGCCGCAGGGCTGGCAGCATGTCTTTTGGCAGCGGGGCTTGTTGGCTGCGGAAAAGATGGCACAGGAAATGAAGATCCGGTTGCAGCAGAAGACGGGGTGATGGGAAGTTATCAGCAGGAACTGGAGTGCTCCATGGGGAGGCGAACCCTGGCAAATCCTAAGTTTCCCGAAGGGGACAGCTATGAGGATAATGCCTATACCCGCTATGTGGCGGAAAAGTTAAATATTCGGATTCGGGATGAGTTTGAGGCAAACGGGGAGGATTATGACCGGCAGGTATCGCTGGCGATTGCTTCCGGGGAACTGCCGGATGCGCTCTTTATCGGCTCAAAGGATATCCTGGATGAACTGGTGGAAAATGACCTGATAGAAGATCTGACAGATGTCTATGCGGACTATGCCAGCGATTATATTAAAGGAATTTATGATTCCTATGACGGACGCTGCCTGGATACAGCGACCTATGACGGGCGGCTGATGGCTATTCCGGGAACCAACTTAGATAGTGCGCCCTGCGTGGCCTATGTGCGTCAGGACTGGCTGGATAAAACCGGGCTCAGCGTGGACGTGGACGGCGATCACTGCCTGACCATCGATGAACTGGAACTTATCGGAAAAACATTTCTGGAGCAGGACCCGGGAGAATCGGGGAATCCGGTGGGGATGGCTTTTGTGCCTTATCTGACAGCGGATGACTACGGCGGCAGCGGTTATACGATTAATGCTGTGACCTCTGCCTTTCACGCTTTTCCCAAGCTTTGGATTAAGGACGAGAGCGGAAAGGTGATTTACGGCTCTGCGGCACCGGAAATGAAGGAAACGCTGGGGCAGCTGGCAGCATGGTTTGAGGAGGGAATTTTAGACCCACAGTTTGGAACGAGAACCTGGGATGATATTACGGCGCTTTTGACCAATAACCAGCTTGGTATCGCCTTCGGGCCGTGGCACATCCCCGACTGGCTGTTAAATAATGTAAAGGGGATGAATCCAGAGGCGGAGTTTTCGGCATTTACCATTTGCGACGAAGAGGGGAAGGTAAATGTCGCCCACAGCAATGCAGGAAGCGGCTATATGGTGGTGCGCAAGGGTTATTCCAACCCGGAAGTTATTGTTAAGATGCTGAATTTGTTTTTTGACGATATTGTAAATCACACGGCACTGGAAACAGAGGCACCGGAAGTAGCGGCCTATATCAGCCAGGGCGTGGATAACTCGGCAAGGCCATTCCAGGTGGAAGTTAATGCCTATACTTCGCTTTTAGATGATTATGCGGATATTAAGGGCTGCTTAAACGGGGAAATCACCGTGGAAGAAGTCCACACGGCAGAGTCCAAAAGTATTGTTGAGGCCATTAAACGCCTTCAGGCAGGAGGAGAAACAGAGGTTAATGACTGGGCAAAGTACACATCTCGTATGGGTGGGATTGAACTGATTGAAAGTCTGACCAAGAAGGAGCAGTTTAACTGGGAAACGCCAGTGTTCCGGGGAACCACGGAAACGATGAAAAAGAGCAGCGCAAGCCTTGGAAAGATGGAAGAGGAAGTATTTGTCGGCATCGTGACCGGTTCGGTTCCGCTTGATGATTTTGATAGCTTTGTGGAAGATTGGAAAGCCCAGGGCGGTGAGGCGATTACCGCAGAGATTGAGGAGGTGCTTGGCGGTGAGTAAGGAAAAATCTCAGCACAGAGGGGGGATGGGAACCCAGGCGATGTTTCATCTGATGATGCTTCCAGGCATGGCGTTCGTGGCAGTTTTTTGTTTCGTTCCCATGGTGGGTATCGTTATGGCTTTTCAGGATTATGTACCGGCAAAGGGAATCCTTAAGTCGAAATTTGTAGGGCTGGAACATTTTAAGTATATGATGGAACTGCCGGATATCGTGCAGATATTTACCAATACGCTGGTAATTGCGGTGGGAAAAATTATCCTGGGAACCCTGATGGCGATTGTATTTGCTATTTTATTAAATGAAATCCGGGTAAAGTTTTTAAAAAAGACAATCCAGACGATTGTGTATCTTCCGCATTTTTTATCCTGGGTTGTCCTGGCGGCGGTTGTGGTGAATATGGTGAACTTAGACGGACCGGTGAATCAGTTTATCGCGGCTCTGGGTCTGGAAAAGATTAATTTTCTGGGAAGTAATACCTGGTTTCGCCCGATGATTATTGCCACCGATGTGTGGAAGGAGTTCGGCTATAATTCCATCGTCTATCTGGCGGCGATTACCGCCATTGATCCGGGACTTCACGAGGCGGCAGCCATGGACGGGGCGACCTGGTGGAAGAGGGTGTGGCATATCACCCTTCCCGGAATGCTTCCCATTATTCTCTTAATGGCGGCAATGAGTTTAAGCAGTATATTAAGTGCAGGTTTTGACCAGATTTACAACCTGTATTCGCCCATGGTTTACAAGACCGGCGATGTTCTGGATACCTATGTGTACCGGATGGGTCTGATCAGCAGGCAGTACAGCTTTTCTACGGCAGTAGGGCTTTTGCGGTCGGTGGTTGGTTTGATTTTAATGGTAATGGCAAATGAACTTTCCAAGCGGTTTACGGAGCGGAAGATCTTTTAAGGAGGCAGGGGGATGATAAGAAAAAAAGGAATTGCGGCAAATACAGGGACGATCGTTATCTATGCGCTTGTGATTTTACTGGGGCTTGCCTGTCTGCTTCCCATGCTGAATATATTGGCGATTTCCTTCAGCAGCAGCGACGCGGCGGCAGCTAATATCGTGGGTTTTTTGCCGGTGAAATTTACCACGGCAGCCTATGCAAAGATTATGGAGGATCGGCAGTTCTGGCGTTCCTTTGGGATCTCGGTATTTCGGGTGGTCGCAGCACTTGTAATTAACCTGGTGCTGATTGTGCTGATGGCTTATCCATTATCCAAATCCAAAAGGGAGTTTAAGGGGCGGGGAATTTATATGGGTCTGCTGATTTTTGCCATGCTTTTTAACGGCGGGATGATTCCAACCTATCTGGTAGTGAAAAACTTAAACCTTCTCAATACGGTGTGGGCGCTGGTTCTGCCGGGGGCTGTTCCTATCTTCAGTGTGATTATGGTGATGAATTTCTTTATGGGTGTGCCAAAGTCCTTAGAGGAGGCGGCAGTTATCGACGGGGCCACGCCGATACAGGTGCTGACGAGGGTGTATCTTCCCTGTTCCAAGCCGGTGATTGCCACTATTGCCCTGTTTAGTATCGTGGGAAGCTGGAACGATTTTTTTGGGGGATTAATCTATATGACCAAGGTGCAGAACTACCCGCTGCAGACCTATATCCAGACGCTAAGCGTGAAGCTGGAAGATATGCTTAATTCCGGGGGAAGTTTAAACTCGCTTATTAATGCCATGGAGGTATCCAGCCAGAACTTAAACGCAGCAAAAATCGTGGTGTCGGTGGTTCCTCTGCTGCTGATTTATCCTCTGCTGCAGCGGTATCTGATTACGGGAATTGTCGTGGGAAGCGTGAAGGAATAAACTGGCTGCGGCTGATGCGGGTTAAGCAAAAAGGATGCGTGCAGTGCTATATTAGGACGAGTGAGGTGCGGGTTATGAAAGGGAAACAAAAAAGAATCTGGATAACGGCATGTGCGGCGCTGACATGGGCGATGTGTGCACATACCGTCTGGGCAGCCGGCGGACACTGGGAGTATAGGGACGAAAACAATCAGTGGTTTTATCTGAATGAAAAAGGCGAGAAAACAACCGGACGGAAGGAATTGGACGGAGAGGTTTACTTTTTTGATGAAAGCGGAGTGATGCTGACCGGGTGGGTGCTTTGTCCGAAGGATGAGATGCCGGAACCTTACGCTGAGGTAATGGACGGTGAAGATATCTATTACTGCGGCCTGGACGGAAAGATGGCGAAGGGATGGGTGGAAGCCTATAACCCTGAACAGGTTGTCTGGGATGAAGCACAGCAGTTTCAGGAGATTCAGAACGGCGGCTATCAGAAAAGCCGTTATTACTTCAGCGAAAAGGGAAAGCCTTACCAAAATGAAAAAAAGACGATTGACGGGAAACGCTATATTTTCGGTTCAGAATGTGCGGTGCTGACGGGCTGGATTTATGATCAGGGCGAGGGACAGAGCGAACGCTACCTGAGTATGGATGTGGACAGTTCGGCATCGGATAAGGAACTGGGAAAGGCAAATCCGGGAAATCTTCTCTATGGAACCAATGATGGCGGTGTATTAGCGACAAACCAGTGGGTGGATGCCATACCCCTGTGGGATGAAGCGGATGACGATTCCCGAAGCTTTTATGCGGATTCATCTTCTTATATCGTAACGGGAAGCGGGACAAAGGGGAACGGAGCTTCTCCGGTAGCCCGACGAAAGGCAAGAAAAATTGATGAGATTGGAACCTATTCCTTAGAGGACTGGTCTACCGATGTCAATATAACGAAGATTGGCGGAAAGTTTTACTGCCTGGAAGATTCAGGAACCCGGATCGACGGGATGTTCTGGCTTTCGGGGGCAAAGGGTGATTCTTCCTTCAGTGACGGGATTTACTGCTTTACCGATAATTCGGCGATGCGGACAGGGGCAGTGATGGAAGAAAACATCAAAGATGATGTAAGCGACGGCTATGTTTACTATTATTACTTTGCGGAGAGGACGAACAGTCGGCATGCAAAGGGGCAGGGGTTTACCGGTGTTCATGCGGGGAGGCTCTACTATCTGGGTTTGGCTGTGGGGGCGCAGAATGAAAGCTATGAGGTGGTGTACCTGCCGATGCTGGAGGAAAAAGACCGTTCAGGAGGAAGCACCGGCTGTTTTCTGGTGGATGAAACCGGAAGGGTGATGAAGGGCTCCAAAAACGGAAGCCATTATACCGCAGCGGACGGCACCGAATATAAGGTGACGAAAGCCGGAGATTTGAACGACGAGTATGGCTATAAGATTGAACTCTGTGACGGTGAAAAGGATGAGAATAACCATAAAGTGTGGAGAAATCTGACGGAGAAGGATTATACGTATATTTGTTGGGATATCGTGGAGGAGTAGGGGATGAGAGGAAAAAAACTGGCAGCAGGAATGCTGATTGTGACTGTGCTTGCCTATGGGATTCCCGGCTGGACAGCGGCGGCACCTATCGTGAATACAGGCACGGCGGAATCCGGGAAAGCTACGGCTGCGGAAAAAGAAACAGCATGGGCAACATCCAGCGATGCAGAGTCTTACGGAGATGAAAAGAATATCGCGCAGGCAACACCCGGAAATGCGGGGAAAGAAGAATATACAAATGACGAAAATACGAATGAGGAAAGCAAAGATAATGCCAGGGAAACAGAAACATTAAAAACAGACGTAGCAAAGATAAATGTTAGCCGGACGTATGGTGCGGACGGAGAGTATCAGATGGAGGCGGAGGATAGCAGTATTGCATCCTACGATAATACAAATCCTAATAGTGGCGGCAACCGGATGGAACTTCAGCAAAACGGTTCGGTTACCTACGATTTAAGTAGAATTACAGACTTTAAGACCGGAAAATATCTGGTTTCTGTTCATATGAACGGAAATTCCACGAAAGTAAAGCTCTTTGTCAATGATCAGGAATTAGGGCTGATAGAAAAAGATAATTCAGGCTGGGGCTATGAGGATCTTAAAGAATACAGCTATTGCTGGCTGGAACTTAATCCGGGGGATCACCTGAAAATTATGGAGGGCGAGGGACAATATACCCATCTGGACTGGGTAAAGCTTTCTTGTCTGGATGCAGATTCCGACTATTGGATCGAGGCAGAGGATGCTTCGGCAGTTTCTTATGGTGAAAATACGAAAGTCCATGATGACGGCGATCGTGTGGAGGTTAATTCCGGCGGAAGTTTGACGTTTGACTTTTCTAAGATAAGCGGTTTTACTGCGGGAACCTATGAACTGCACGCAGGGGTGAATGGAAAAAGAACCCAGTGGAAGGTGAGCATTGATGATAAGGAAGCCGGTATGATGGCATCGCCCGGAAATGAAAAGTGGCAGAAGGGAACTTGTGTGGATGTAAGCCTGGGAACGGAGATAGAACTTTCCGAAACCAGTTTGCTCAAATTGTCAGATGCGGACGGAAGCTGGGGGCATGTGGACTATATTTGCTTGACCCGGACAGGAGAGGAAACGCCTCCAACACCCCCGCAACCTCCAACACCCCCGCAGCCGTCAACGCCGCCAGGCCCGGGCCCAGATGGCGAGTACCAGTTAGAAGCAGAGAATGAAATAGTTGCTTCCTTTACACAGCCGGATAAACTTAATGATGAAGGCAATCGGGTGGAACTCCAGCAAAACGGTGCAGTTACCTATGATTTGAGTCAGGTTACGGATTTTAAGAGCGGAAATTATCTGCTTATTGTCCGAATGAACGGAAGTTCCAGAACTATTCGTCTTTTGGTGAATGGGAGTGAAAAGGGAACGATTATCAAAGAAGGCAAAGGCTTTTCGGATGAAGATTTGGAAGAATATTATTTCCACGGCGTTCTGACCTTGGATGGTACGGAAACTCTGACCATAGAAGAAGGAGAAAGGCAGTATGCGCATCTGGACTGGGCAAAGCTGGTTCCTGTAGAATCCTGTTATTGGGTAGAAGCAGAAGATACGCTGACTGCATCTTATAATGGAGGAGCAAAGATTCATGAAGATGGGGACCGTGTGGAGATTAACGGCGGCGAGAGCATTACATTTGACTTTTCCGGTGTAGAAGGGTTTGCAGCGGGAACTTATGAACTTTATGCAGGAGTAAACGGAACAAGAACTAAGTGGGAAGTGACCGTCGATGACAAGGCTATAGGAAGTATGGCAGCGCCGGGCGGCGGAAAATTTGAAAAGGGAACCTGTACAGAGATAAGCCTGGGAACGGAAATCGAATTGTCAGGTTCCAGCAGACTTACGTTAGCGGATGCAGACGGAAGCTGGGGACATGTGGACTATATCCGTCTAATCCATACCGGAAACATTGCGCCGAAGTTTGACGAAACCCATAAGGCAACAGGAATCCGGGTAACGGCACCTCAGGGATATTTTCCGGAAGGAACGACCATTGAAACAGAGAGTGTTCCACTGTCGGTACGAAGGGAAATTCGGGAAGAATTTAGGGCATATGATCCGGGGCAGAAGGTATTCTTTTACCATTTCTCGCTGAAAATACCGCAGGCTTACCATGCACGCTTACTGAATGAGGAAAATGAACTCGAAGGAGCAGACGGCAGCGTGATTGCCTATCTGCCGATACCCGAAGGTTATTCAAAGGATTGTGATTTATATACTGCGCAGGAGCCGGGAGAGGAACTGAAACTGCTGACGGGAACCTGGGTAGAAGGGCAGAAGCTTTGCTTTCCGATGGAAACGAACGGCGGAATGTTTGTGATAGCTGATGAGAATATCTGGAAGTTTGAAGGAGAAGATTATTATAACAAGTGGACGGATGGAGGCAGAGCAGCCGATCTGCAGCCTGGTGAAGAGATTACGATTTCCCTGCCGGACGGCGAGGCGTTTGAAAGCGGAAAGTATAATTTCCTAATGCGTGTCTGCGGCGGGCAGAATTATAAGATTTTATTTAACGGAAAAGAATTAACTTCGGTTGTGCGGGAAGGAAGCGACTGGGGCGATTATAAGATCTGCACATCGGCAGAACCGCTGAAACTGAGCAGGAAAGGAACACTTACCTTAAAGGCTGACGACCATTATGGATGGGTGGATTATATTTGTCTTACACCAGTTCAGTCCTTTGCTGAAGAAATGGAAGGTGTTCTTGTGAAAGCAGAGGAGGGTGTCGTTCCTGCGGGCGCGGAGTTTTCGGCTGCGGCAGCGGACGAAGAAGTGAAGGAAAGCATCCGGGAACTTTTTGGATTTACGGAGGAAAATGCTCCTGCCATGTGTTTTTATTCCTTTTCCCTCCAACTGGAAGGAAATGAAATTCAGCCTTCCGGTACGATAAAGACAGCTATTCCCGTTCCAGAAGATTTTGTCAGTACCGCAGGAGGATCGTCGTTAAGGACAGCGCGAAACATCAGGGGAGCCTATACAGAAAAGGATATGTCCCTGTACCAGATTAAGGAGGAGGGAAGAAAGGTAAGGATGCCGTTTAAGCTTATCCAGGACGGGACTTATGCGGAGTTTTCGTTAAAGGAAACGGGAGTTTATGGTCTGATTAACCAGCCGCCGGAAAATAAACTTCAATACCAGGCGGCAGATTATTATGATCGGGTGACAGGCGATAACGGACAGTATGCCGATTTGCAGCCGGGCGATAAAATAATTATTCCGGTAAAGGATATTCCGGCATTTGCGGATGGAAATTATCTTCTTTCCATCACTTCCAGCGGTAACCGGACAAAGTTTATGCTTATGGTCAATGATGTTCCCGCAGGGATGATTTCCCGGGAAATATCGGATTGGGAAGAGATGAATAAGGCAGAATTTTCACAGGTTCTTTCTCTTACACAGGAAGATGTAATTACCATTTATGCGCCCGGACTTGCCGATGCTGGTCCTTACGGATGGGTGGATTTTGTGGAACTGAAGGAAACGGATAAAAACCCTTCGGCGCTTCCTGCGGCAAAGACAAAGATTACACTGGAAGCCGAGGATGTCTATCCCGATGAACTGGAAGCTGACGGACAGGTTGCGAATGTAAATAATCCCTTAAAGAAGGTTGAGTTTCCGATTCTTGCCGCCGATGGCTTTGCGGAAGATGATTATCATTTTACCCTGTACACGACAGGAACTATGAGAAACTGGGTGGTATATGTCAATGATATTCAGGTATTGTCAGGGAGCCGTGATGGTTCCGGCTATGAGATGCGGCACATGACCAGAGAAATCGGCGAAAGCCTTGTTCATTTAAAGCCGGGGGATATTCTCAGCGTGCAGTTTACAGAGCAGGAATCCGATAATTATGGAAACTGGGTGGATAAAATCGTCCTTAACAGCCGGAGAAAAATTGCCGGAGAAGATTTCCTTAGACGGACAGGAGGGAGGGTTTTAGTCGGTGAGGTCGGAAATGTTAAAACCGTTAAACAGCCAAAAACCATGATTGACGGAGATAAGCTGATTTATCAGGGCGAGGCGTATTATAAAGCACAAATAGATAATCCTGCCGCCGATTTACAGCCGGGAGAACAGATTCTAATTCCGGTTTCGGATCACCGTCAGTTCAGCGAAGGCCTTTACCGCCTTATGGTGCGTTCCTGCGGAAACCGTGAGATTTTCCGCGTTAAGGTGAATGGCTGGACAGTGGGAAGCATTACCCGCAAGGAAACCAGTTATGGAATGAATGCGATGACGGAAGATCACCTGGGCGTGACCGTGGCACTAAAGCCGGGAGATGTGCTGGCGATTGAAGGACAGAGCGGCGGGAAGTACGGCTGGGTGGATTATGTGTCCTTAAGCCCTGTGGCATCCCAGATAGCCCAGACCATCCAGACGGCGTCAGAAAGCAGTGATTCCAGGAAGAATTACACTTGGGAGGGAGAAGACTTCTATACCAGACAAGAAGATAATCCTGCGGCTGATTTGCAGCCGAAAGAAGAGATTGTGATTCCGTTAAATACCAATGCAGAGTTTAGAGAGGGAACCTATTACCTTGCTGTCATAAGCAACGGAAACCGGACGGCGATGGTGGTAAAAAAGAACGGGGAGCGCATGGGATCGATTACGAGAAATGAAACCAATTTTTCTATGGATGCCATGACGATGGATGTACTGCAGCGCCCGATAAGCTTATCGCCGGAGGATGTTATCAGCATTTTTGCTCCGGGCGATGAATCCGGGCCTTATGGATGGGTGGATCAGATCATCTTAATGCCATCGGAAATCTCCCGTCCGCAGGAGCAAAAGAAGGAGGATTTCCGCTACCCGGCCTGGGCTTACGGAACAGCCAGTCTGTATCTGCCTACTGCCGATTTACAGCCTGGGGAAAGCCTGCAGATTCCGTTAATGGATAATCCCTCTTTTGTGGAAGGACAGTACAGGCTTGCGGTGATTTCCAATGGAACCAGGGAGGAGTTTGCCGTTCTGGTCAACGGGCAGCCTGTGGGAAATATTTTCAGAAAGCCTTCCGATTATGGTGATAATGGGATGTCTTCGGATAAGCTTGATCAACTTCTGTATCTGAAGCCGTCGGATGTGGTAACGATCATTGGGCAGGAAGGTGATTTCTACGGATGGGTCAGTGCCCTGGTACTGGAACCGATAGAGTAGGGGGAAGTTAAATGAAGAAAAAAAGAAAGGCAGCAGCTCTTCTTGCGGCAGTTCTTCTTGCGGGAGCCGCCGCACCGGGAAACCCGGTGGGAGCTGTGCAGGGAGAAGAAAAAATGTCTGCTCAGGTGATGGAAAGAGAGATAAATCTAACAGAAGCGGTAAATCCGGGAAAGATTATCCGGGAAGTGGTAACGAACCGAAGCATGTATTATCCGGGGGAAACCATTCAGGGAAGTATTCGGTTTTCGGATGGTGATAAGACAGCAGGTCAGGTCAGGCTGTGTCTGTGCTATCTAAATCAGGTGGTCTGGGAACAGGAACTTCCCGTAAGCCCGCAAGCAACCGAACTTTCCTTTGCCCTGTCCGCGCCGGAGAGGGATTTTACCGGCTATGCGCTGGAGGTTTATTGCTATCTGGATGGAAAACTGGCGGATTATACGATGACTGGGGTAGATGTGGCCTCAGACTGGAATATGTTTCCAAGGTACGGCTATGTGACCAAGATGGATTCATCCGTCGGGGAGGTTGCAGAGTCGCTGGAGAGGCTTAAAGATCACCATATCAACGGTCTGTTTTACTATGATGTCTTTGACACCCAGGAAAAACCTCTGGCAGGGACGGTGGAAGCTCCCGCAGAAAGCTGGAATACATTAAATAAATCGCTGGCAAAAAAACAGACAGTGCTGGATACGATTCGGATTGGACACGAATTAAACATGAAGTCATTTTTCTATAACCTGATTTTCGGCACCTACGATAATTATGAGCAGGCAGGGGTCAGCCCAGAATGGGGGATGTACTGTGACCGCAGGCATCAGGATCAGGATGTCCACGATATTTCCGGTATTGGCTGGGAAACCGAAAAATTCTGGCTGATGAACCCGGCAAACCGTCTGTGGCAGGACTATTATATTCAGGTGCATCAGGATTTATTTTCGGTATACCCCTATGACGGGATTCAGGTGGATTCCTTAGGCCCCAGAGGGGAACGGTTTGACTATGAGGGCAATGAAATCCAGTTAGATAACGCTTATGTTCCCATGCTGAACCGCCTTGTGCAGGAACTTGGGAAAAAAGTTATCTTTAACCCGGTATCTGCCTATGGAATGGAGCCGCAGTTAAAAGCCGTGGATTACGATATTGTCTACATGGAGGTATGGCCCTCCGACACACCGGATTTTGCGGCGCTTAAAGAAAAAGTGGATGAAATTTACCAAAAAAGCAAAGGAGAAAAAGGTACGGTTATTGCTGCCTATATGAACTATGACGCACCAAAGTCGGAAAACTTCAATACGCCGTCTATTAACTATGTCAATGCTGTTTTAATGTCTGCCGGGGCGAGCCACCTGGAATTAGGAGATACAGGGATGCTTTCCAGCGAATACTATCCGGGCAATTCCATGCAGATTACCAGCCGTCTGGAAGAAGATGTCCGCAGGGAGTATGACTTTATGGTAGCCTATGAAAATCTTCTGCGGGGAACCGGTCTTTCGCAGGTGGAGGATGAAACCTATATCTGCGGACAGCGCACCGGGGCGGATTTTAAGCCGGGAAATGTAACTTCCTTTACCAAGGTAAAACACCAGGAGGGGGAGTCGGACCGGGAGGTGCTTCACCTGTTAAACTTTGACGGTGCCGCCCATGACAGTTGGGTCGATAAAGGGCTTGCACAGACGGCACCAAATGTAAAACAGCAGGTAACGGTGAGCCACAAAGTAACCAAAGAACCGACAAAGATCTGGGTCGCTTCCCCGGATTACCAAGACGGAATTTCTGAGGAAATTGCATTTACGGCAGAATACGGGACAGTGACATTTACACTGCCTTATCTGGAATATTATACGATGGTTGTGATGGAATAGAAGTGTTGGGAACAGAATTGATTGAAATAGTGTAGATTGAAATAGAACAGGTCAGTACAGTCAAGGAATGAAATAAATCTTGCCTTTCTCGTATAGAATAGCATAAAGCGAGGAAGGTGAGGTTTATTTTTTATGATGAATTATCTGTGGTCGGGAATGATTTTACTTGGGGTATTGTGGGCGGCAGTTGGCGGCAGGCTGGACGAGGTAACGATGGGGGCGCTAGACGGTGCCGGGGAGGCGGTTTCCCTGGGGATAACGATGTTGGGGGTGATGGCTTTTTGGAGCGGGATACTGGAGATAGCGCAAAATTCCGGGCTGGTGGACTGGATGAGTGAGAAGATGCGCCCGGTAATGCGGTTTTTATTTCCTCATCTGGACAGTGAACATCCGGCAGTCAGGTATATGGCGGTGAATATGATTGCCAATATGCTGGGATTGGGATCGGCGAGTACTCCTGCCGGGCTTGCAGCATTTCGGGAACTGGAAAAGTTGGAAGAGGAGAAACGAGAAAAAGAAAAGTCAGAGAAAGGAAATCCCAAGAAGAAAAATCAGGGGAAAAGGGGGATAGTGAATCAGGAAAAAGTCAGTGTAAAAGACCGAATTGCTCAGCCCAAAGGAACTGCCAGTAATGAGATGTGTACTTTCCTGATTTTAAATATCTCTTCCCTGCAGTTAATTCCCGTAAGTATTCTTGCCTATCGAAGCCAATACGGGAGCATTAACCCGGCGGCGATTGTGGGGCCTGCGATTGCGGCGACTTTTGCCAGTACGCTGGCGGCGGTGGTGTTTTGTAAGGTGATGGATAGATAATTAATTCGTTGTGCTAAGGAATAGACACAAGGCAGAAGATGGAAAAGAGGAAGAAGCGGTCAATGAAAAGGCAATTATTGCAGAAAAACGGATGGCATGATATACTGAAAACAGAGAAAAGAGTGTGAAGCATGCAGAAAAACGCAGGCAGAGAAGAAGTGGGAAAGACGGGCGTAGAGGGTATAACGAAAATAAGCATCTTGTATGCGACAGATAGGAAAAATGGTATTGCGGAAAGGAGGGAGAGAGTTGGGGCGTAAAGATACGGTTACGAAAAATTATATGAAGCAGAACACGATATTTGCGGATGCATTTAACTACTATATTTATGGCGGTCAGCAGAGAATTTTGCCGGGACAACTGCAGGAATTGGATACGACGGAAATTGTTGTACCCTATGGTGCAGATGATGCCGGGGAGCCGGAGCAGGTTTATCGGGATGTAATGAAAAGTGTGGTTGCAATGAAAGATGAATATGCGGCCTACCTGCTTTTGGGAATAGAGAACCAAGGTGATGTGAATTATGCCATGCCAGTGAAAAATTGGTTGTATGATGCCATAAATTATGCAAAACAGGTTCAGAAGTCGGCAAGCAGTCATAGGGAGGCAAAGGATTCTAAGGGACACAGTAAGGGAGAATTTTTGTCGGGATTCTATAAGGAAGATCGATTAATTCCTGTAATTACCCTGGTTATTTTATTTTCGCCGGATAAGTGGGATGGGCCGACTTCCCTTCATGAGATGTTGAGTGTGAGAGATGAACATATTCTTTCTCTGGTGCCGGATTATCAGATTCATTTGATTACGCCTTATAGATTGTCGAAAGATGAGTTGAAAAAATTTCATTCATCTCTTAGGGAAGTGCTTACTTTTATCAAATATTCTAAAGACAGGGAAAAAATGGATGAAGCTGTCCGTGATAATTTTAAAAAGTTACGGAAAGAGGAAATAGATGTATTGAACTATTGTGCCAATGTTAATTTGCAATTACCGCCAGGAGAGGAGGAAGTGGATGTGTGTAAGGCTTGGGAGGATATGAAGCAGGAAGTAGCAAAACAGACAGATGAGATGAGGTTATTAAAAGATCTTAAAAATATTATCAAAAAATTTCATGTTACTGTAGAAAACGCGATGGATATTTTAGAAGTACCAGAAGCAAAACAGGCAGAACTGGCTGCGAAACTAAATTCGCCCAGATAGGAAGGAATGAAACGCCCCTGGAAATTTTTACGGACAGGGAAGGTAAAAGTAAATAAAAAGTAAAAGTAAATAAAAGGTAATAAGTAAGACAATAAAAAAAGAAAAAGATAGAAAAGAAGGGCTGATGTGCTGAAAGATCATGGCATGGGGCACTTCTTTTTTTGTTGGTGCTTATATGGTCTGGGTGCGGAGGTTGTGCAGAAAATAGGAATTGCAGACAGAGAACCGACGATGCTCGTCTGTAAACCTATGTATGGTTGGCAGGAAGCAGCAGGAGCCACGGGAGCAGCAGGTTCGACCGGTCTCACAGGTCTAGCTGGTGCGGCGCAGAATATGGGGGTAGAATTTGTAAATGTGTACTTTTACAAATTTGTGTTATCTTCTTTGACTAGCCCGTAGTATAGCACAAAAGAGTTCATTTTACAACAATTTTTTGCAATTCAAAGCAGGAAATAAAAGGGTTTGCAAAAATACACGTTAACAATTTTTCAGAGCACAAAGCTGTATTCATTGCAAAATGAGTACAGAAATTCGGCATAAACAGCAGATAAGAAAATGTAGATAAAGAAGGGGGATACCCATGCAATGGTATTTGTTAAAAACATGGGCAGGGAGAGAAGAGGAACTGCTTAGAGTAATACGCAGGTCGGTTCCTGACAGTCTGTGCAAGGAATGTTTTATGATAGATCAGGAACGCATCTGGATAAGGCAGAAGAGGAATATTCTCCATAGGGAACCGCTGTTTCCTGGATGTGTTTTTCTTATCACTCCGCAGTCAGATCCGATTTTATCCCGTATTGAGCAGATTCCGGCAATTGATCGATGGATAGTCAGCAAAAGTCTCAGCATTCTGCGCATGACAGAAGAAGACGGGCGTTTTCTGGAAGAATTATCAGGAAAAGAACACAGGGTAAAGCTTTCTTATGTATTAAAAGATGAACAAGGAAATATTTGTAAATTATCTGGACCCTTGAGCGATTATCAAGAATATATTAAACGGATTCAGTTTAAAAAAAGATATGCCATGATTCGCCATCGGTTATGGGGAGAAGAAAGAACGTTTGTTTTGGGGATTTTACTGAAAGAAGATGTCAATCAAGAGTATTTACTAAATGGCAGATTAGCTGAGGATGCATTAGCTGAATATTCTTTCTATAGAAAATATGGAGATGACATAAGATGAGCAGTTACCAAATAGAAAAATACCTGCCAGAAAACAGACGGGTCAGGATGTTGGTACTTATGGCAGTGGATATCGGTGTTATTTGTCTGGCTTCCTTTTTAGGGTTATTTATCCGGTTTGATTTGAATATCGGAAGAATCCCAGCAGAATATATACAGGCGCTACTTGCCTATCTGCCATTTTATGTGCTGGCTACAATCGTTGTCTTTTTCATTTTTCGTATGTATGCCACGATGTGGAGTGTAGCAGGGGTACGGGAAACAGGGCATATCGTTGCGGCCTGTGGGCTGGCTTCACTGGTTCAGATTGCCGGAATGTTGATGCTGGAACTAAAAGTTCCCAGAAGTTATTATGTCCTTTCCTTTTTTGTTTTATGTGCCTTTGAGGGGACAGTACGGTTATCTTATCGGATTTTAGCATCGGTTGGTTTACCGGAAAAGCATAAGAAAGCGGGAGTCCGGGTACTGATAGCTGGAGCCGGGACAAGCGGATCAGTGATATTGAAAGAAATGCGGACAAGTCAATACGCTCAGGGCCATGTGGTTTGTTTTGTGGATGATGATAAGAATAAAATTGGGAAAATTTTAAATGGTGTTCCGGTTGCTGGTAATCGGAAAGATATACCAGAATTGGCAGAGAAGTATAAAATAGATGAAATTTATATTGCTATGCCCTCTGCACCGGCAAAGGACAGGAAAGAGATTATTGAAATTTGCCGGGAAACGGGATGTAAAGTAAAAACTTTACCAGGAATTTACCAGTTGTTAAATGGGGAAGTCAGCGTTAGCCGGCTGCGGGAAGTAGAGATTGAAGATCTCCTTGGGAGGGAACCTGTCCAGGTAAATATAGATGAAATTTTGGAGTATGTCCATGGAAAAGTGGCACTGGTAACGGGCGGAGGTGGTTCGATTGGAAGTGAACTATGCCGCCAGATTGCTGGACATCAGCCGAAACAACTGATTATTTTTGATGTGTATGAGAACAATGCCTATGATTTGCAGCAGGAATTAAAGGGAAAATTTCCAGAACTTAATCTTGCGGTTTTAATTGGCTCTGTGCGCAATACCCACCGGATAGAGTCGGTTTTTGCCCAGTACCGACCGGATATTGTCTATCATGCGGCGGCGCATAAACATGTGCCATTGATGGAGGACAGTCCGAATGAAGCAATTAAGAATAATGTCTTTGGTACATATAAAACGGCGAAGGCGGCAGATAAGTACGGAACAAAACGGTTTGTGCCGATTTCTACCGATAAAGCGGTAAATCCGACAAACATTATGGGGGCATCGAAACGGATATGTGAAATGGTCATTCAGATGATGAATGCAAAATCAAAGACGGATTTTGTAGCAGTGCGGTTTGGCAATGTACTGGGAAGCAATGGGTCGGTGATTCCATTATTTAAAAAGCAGATTGAACAGGGCGGACCGGTAACGGTGACGCACCCGGATATTATCCGGTATTTTATGACCATACCAGAGGCAGTTTCTCTGGTACTGCAGGCTGGAGCGTATGCTAAAGGCGGGGAAATTTTTATTCTGGATATGGGGGAGCCGGTGAAGATTCTGGATTTGGCGAAAAACTTGATACGGCTTTCTGGCTATAAACCAGAGGAGGATATTCCCATTACGTTTACCGGACTAAGGCCAGGAGAGAAATTATATGAGGAACTGCTTATGGACGAAGAAGGGATGCAGGATACGCCGAATAAGTTAATTCATATTGGGAAGCCGATTGAATTTGATATGGATGCATTTGGCAGGCAGTTGGATAAGCTGTATAAAGCTGCT
Source organism: uncultured Lachnospiraceae bacterium (assembly GCA_910584785.1). Lineage (GTDB taxonomy): Bacteria > Bacillota > Clostridia > Lachnospirales > Lachnospiraceae > Caccovicinus. The sequence continues at coordinate 80,333 of CAJUDX010000002.1, forward strand.
AATTTGGACTCGGAAACTATACGAGAGGAAGTGAAAAATATTGTGCCAACATATCGGGCAAAGAGGGTTTAGGATTGGCTGAAGCCGTATTGTTTTAGACGTTGTATCATTAAGAAGAAAAGCTTTGAAACTAACTGGGGATGATGTAACCCTATCGGCAAGATGGAGAGAGAAATTCGGCAAGGATAAGGAGCAGAGGTATGTTCAAACGAAAAGATGATTTAAAACCGTTTGAGTCCAGGGTGTGGCTGGCAAGTCCGACTATGCATGGAGAAGAATTGAAATACATGACAGAGGCCTACAAAAGTAATTGGATGAGCACAGTTGGTCAGAACATAAACGAAGTGGAAAAGATTGCTGCTGAAAAATCTGGCATGAAGTATGCCGTTGGCCTTTCTTCCTGTACCGCTGCTCTCCATCTGTGCTGCAAGCTGGCGGGAGAGAAGCTGTATGGAAAACCTGCCATTTCTCACGGCGCGTTGGAAGGCAAACGGGCGTTCTGCTCTGATATGACCTTCGACGCAACCCTGAATCCGGTGGTATATGAAGGCGGCATTCCTGTGTTCATCGACACAGCGTATGATTCCTGGAACATGGATACAGCGGCATTGGAGAAAGCGTTTGAAATTTATCCAGATGTGAGGCTGGTAGTGTCCGCAGAACTCTACGGCTTTCCAGGGCGCATGGACGAAATCAAGCGGATTTGTGAGAAACATGGTGCGCTGTTAATCGAGGACGCAGCCGAGGCGATGGGAGCGACGATAGACGGCAGACAGTGCGGTAGTTTCGGAGATTACAGTGCGGTGAGCTTTAACGGTAACAAGATTATCACTGGGTCAAGCGGTGGATGTCTGCTGACAAATAGCATTGAGGATGCGAATAAAGCAAGAAAATGGAGCACCCAGTCAAGAGAAAATGCCCCGTGGTATCAGCATGAGGAAGTTGGCTATAACTACAGAATGTCAAATGTGATTGCCGGCGTGGTTCGTGGGCAGTACGGATACCTGGAGGAACATATAAAGCAGAAGAAGGCTGTTTGGGAGAGGTACAGAAACGGGCTGAAAGATCTGCCTGTGTCTATGAATCCGATAACGGCTGGCACGGAGCCCAATTACTGGCTGAGTGCGTTGATGATAAATGAAGATGCCATGTGCAGGCAGGTGAGAGACGAGAAGGAAGCACTGTATAACAGCGAACTGGGTAAAAGCTGCCCGACGGAGATCCTGGAAGCGATCGCGAGCATCAATGCGGAAGGCCGACCGATATGGCGGCCTATGCATATGCAACCTATGTATAGGATGCATGAATATATCGGAAAGAATGGAAGCCTTAGATGCCGGACGAATGCTTATCTTAGAGAAAGCAGTTGTATAGATGTCGGGGCGGATATTTTTAATCGAGGGCTGTGCTTGCCAAGCGATAATAAGATGAGTATTGAGCAACAGGATAAAGTGATTGAGGTTATTAAGAGGTGTTTTGAGTAGAAGGGAAGTTATTTTCGATGAACACGGTTACAATAAAGAATATTTGTGATTTCCTGAAATCCAGAAACATAGAATATCAGCTTTTAAATGATCTGCCCACTACAATCATGGGTTTTTGCCCGCTGAACAATTTAAAGGATCATTCCATTACCTGGGTTCGGTCAAATCGCAAATTATCGATTGAGGAACTCAATTCTTATACGGACGTGCTCCTGTTCGCAGAACCAGGTACTGATGTTGAGAATGCTTTATTTCCTGTAATTTTTGTAGAGGAAGTCCAGAGAATATTTTTTCGTGTGACGGAGTGGTTTTTTGGGGAACTGAACCCGGAAAAGAAAGTTGAGGGAATAGAGCCGACGGCTATCGTGAAAACATCATCGATTGGATCGGGAGTTTATGTAGGTCATCATAGCTATATATCAGAACAGGCTGCTATTGGAAATCATGTATCGATTATGCATAATGTGACAATTGACGGGAAGATAGAGATTGGAGATAACTGTTTTATTGAATCTGGTACAGTTATTGGTGCATGTGGATTTGGGTATATGACCAGTGAAGAAGGTAATCGGGAGATTGTGCCGCATTATGCTGGTGTGCGGATAGGCAAAAACGTACGTATTGGTGCAAACTGTACGATAATCCGAGGGTGTCTTGCGGATACGGTTATAGAGGATGACGTAAAGATTGCTGATCTTGTATGTATAAGCCATAACGATATCGTTAAGAAAGGTGCAATGATTACTTGTGGAACCGTGATTGCCGGAAGCACAACGGTAGGAGAAGGTGTGTGGATGGCTCCTGGGGCTGTGGTAAGCAATGGTGTGGAGATCGGTGATGATGCGTATATTGGAATCGGCAGCGTGGTTCCTGCAAGGATTAGGAAAGGTAAGAAAGTATTCGGCAATCCAGCGAAATACATATAAGAGGAGAATGAAGATGATGCCAAGGGCGAAAAAAACGGTTTATACGGTTGTGATAAAGAGATTATTTGATATAATCCTCAGCCTTATAGCAATGATTATTCTGAGTCCACTCTTGATTTCTGTTTCGATAATTGAAATTATAGTTCATGGTCATCCAATTTTGTTTGCGCAAGAAAGACCAGGAAAAGACGGAAAAATTTTCAAGATATATAAGTTTCGCTCCATGACAAATGAAACGGATGAGACGGGGCAGCTTTTGCCAGAAGAGCAAAGACTGACCAAGTTTGGAAAGAATATCAGAAAATTATCCATAGATGAGTTGCCTGAACTTTTCTGCATTCTCACTGGAAAAATGAGCATCATTGGGCCAAGACCGCTGTTGGTGAAATATTTACCACTATACAGTGAGCGGCATATGCATCGTCATGATGTAAGACCAGGCCTTGCATGCTATTCCTTAAAGCCCATGAAAACATGGACATGGAATGACCAGTTTGAAAATGATATTTGGTATATAGAGAACTGTAGCTTCCTTGTAGATTTGAAAATGATAGTTGCAGTTGCCAAACAGGCGCTTCATGGCAGTGAAGTTAGAGCAAATGATCTTAGAGGAGAGTTTGATGGACAAAATTTATACCAGGGTTCAAATCTGTAGTGAAATAATTTTCACACAGTAGAGCAATGGTTTGGCGTTTAAAAGATAATTTGTGTTAAGAAAGGCGAAAAATAATGGAACAGAAATTCTTGGATTTCGTTGCGGAAATCATGGAAGTAGATGAGGTATCCATGGGTATGTCTTATAACGAAGGGAAATGGAGTTCCCTTATGATGCTCACACTTGTTATGGAACTGGAAGCGGAGTATGGCGTGTCAATTCCTATGGAGAATCTGGGCAATGTAAAAACATTGGCTGATCTATATAAACTTGTGAATTAATCGTATCAGGGCAATGGAGATGCCTTGTGGCTAACAGAAAGGGAGACTTGCTGATAATGCCTGATTCAAAGAAAAAAGTAGCACTATTATCAAACATAACTGCTGATCTGCTTATAAGCAAGCTGCATAGAAAATATGATTTTTACCAGCCGGAAGGCTATGACACATGGGTGCAGGAAGTGATAAATCCATCGGCGGGACTATATAATTTTGGTGCTGATGCTGTTGTTGTCCTGCTGGATGGGACAGAGGTGAGAAACTGGAAAAGCATGGAAGAGGGGAGCGGGAGGTTAGGCTTGTGGAAACAGGCCATCAGCACCCTGGTATTTAACATCACAACCTCCCCCATATTTGTTTCGACCATTGATATCCGTGAGAATCGAATTAAGTCATTGTCAGAGCGAAAGCACAGGTATGCGTGGGGGAATGAATGGTATCAGTTCGCACAGGAGCTGGCAGAAAATAAACGCAATGTATATATCTTTGACCTTGCCGACACGATTTGGGATAAGAATTTATCTATCGTATTCTGGGAGGATTTTGAACTGAAGAACGAAGCGGGAGAATACGGCCCGGATATCCTCTTACATGTCGTGGGGGAAAACCTTGGTCAGACCTGCGGAAATATTCTGGCACAGAGTTATGAGGCGATGGCAAAGATGAAGCCGGATGCACTTCTGGTGCTCGGCGACACGAATAGTTGTTTATCAGCCATTTCCGCTAAACGCCTTCACATTCCGATCTTCCATATGGAAGCCGGTAATCGCTGCAAGGACGAGTGTCTTCCAGAGGAGACCAACCGCCGCATTGTGGATGTAATCTCTGATGTCAACCTGCCTTATTCGGAACCGGCAAGAAAATATCTCCATGAAATGGGGATGCCCAAGGAGCGCACCTATGTGACAGGAAGTCCAATGGCGGAGGTGCTGCGCGGCAATCTGGACAAGATTGAAGCATCTGATGTGCTGGAGCGGCTGGAGTTGGAGTCAGATAAGTATATCCTGCTTTCCGCACACAGAGAAGAAAACATGGATACGGAAAAGAACTTCACCAGCCTCTTCACAGCAGTTAATGCACTGGCGGAAAAGTACAATATGCCGATTTTATATTCCTGTCACCCAAGGAGCAGGAAACAGCTGGAAAAGAGTGGTTTTAAACTTGATCCGAGGGTGAGAGTGAACGAGCCGCTGGGCTTTAACGATTACAATAAGCTGCAAATGAACGCTCTTGCTGTCGTATCTGATTCTGGCACACTTCCAGAGGAGAGCAGCTTTTACCTGAGCATAGGGCATCCGATGGCGGCGGTGTGTATCCGCACTTCCACAGAACGCCCGGAAGCCTTGGAGTCTGGTAATTTCATTTTGGCGGGTATCACTACAAATGAATTGCTGCAGGCGACGGATATGGCGATTAATATGAAGAAAAAAGGTATCCTCGGCAAGCCCTGTCCTGATTATATGGACGAAAATGTATCCATGAAGGTTGTTCGGATTATCCAGGGATATGTGAATGTGGTAAATAAAATGGTGTGGAGAAAAACGGATGAATAGGAAAAATCTTGCTTTCATGTTATATCAATGTATTAATTCTTTTCCATTCAATAACAAAAAGCGTGGAAAAATTAATGTTGTGAATGACGGAGCTATACTGTTAAAATGCAGAATGCATAGTACAGGAGTCGGAAATAAGTTGATTTTTCGTGAGGGGGGGGGTATTTCGCAACTGCGAATTTGTGTTTATCGGCGATAATAATGTAATCGAATTTGGTGCGGATTGCCATGCTGCATCAGGTTCATTTTATATTGAAGATTCGAATAATTCCATTGTCACAGGCGATCATACAAATTATGCAGGAAAGATTCATATTGCATGCACAGAATCAACGAATATCAAAGTGGGAGATAATTGCTTATTTTCATCTGAAATTGTGATACGAAGCGGTGACTCGCATTCTATTGTTGCTATTAATGGTGAAAGAATTAATCATGCGAAGGATGTAACCATCCAGAGCCATGTATGGATCGGTTTCCGAGTGTTAATTACAAAAGGCGCGTTGATATCGGAAAACACCATTGTTGGAACGGGCGCTGTTGTAACCAATTCATTTGCAGAGGGAAATGTAGTACTTGCAGGAGTGCCGGCAAAGATTGTAAAGCGAGATGTAAACTGGACAAATAAAAGAATTTAATGGTAAAGGTGAAAGATATGAACATATTAGTGGTCGGGGCAAAGGGCATGGTCGGAACCGCCCTGTGTAATAATCTCAAGAATATTCAGGATGGTAAGAACAGGACAAGACCGGGGATCATGATTGAAGAGATTTATGAGTATGATATTGACTCCACGATGGAGCAGCTGGATGTGTGGTGCGGAAAAGCAGATTTCGTTTTTAATCTGGCAGGGGTGAACCGCCCGGAAAAACCGGAAGATTTTATGAAAGGGAACTTCGGATTTGTGTCTGAACTGCTGGATATGCTCAAAAAACACAAGAATAAGGCTACGATTATGCTTTCCTCATCTATTCAAGCCACACTTTCAGGTCGGTTTGGCAATTCAGAGTATGGCAAAAGTAAAAAGGCCGGGGAGGATCTGTTCTTTAGTTATAGGGAAGAAACCGGCGCAAAGGTGGCTGTCTATCGTTTTCCGAATCTGATGGGACACTCCAGACCGAAATATAACTCTGCGGTATCTACTTTTTGCTGGGCTGTGGCGGATGACGAGCCATTTACGATTAATGGCCGTTCCACGGAACTGGAACTGCTTTATATTGACGATCTGGTAGAGGGAATGTTTGACCTTCTGGAAGGCAAAGAGCAGCACTGTGCGTTTGACGGAGTAGAAACGATACGCGATCCAGCTGGCCGATATTGTTGTGTTCCTATTACGCACAAGGTTACTTTGGGGGAGATCGCAGATTTATTGCAGGAGTTTAAACGACAGCCGAAAACACTGCTGATGCCGAAGATGCCGGAGGGGAGCTTTGCGAAGAAGCTGTACAGCCTGTATTTGACCTATCTGCCCAAAGAAAAATTTAAGTATCCATTGACGATGAATGTAGATAATCGGGGTAGCTTCACGGAGTTAGTTCACACAGAGGGCTGTGGGCAGGTAAGCATCAATATAAGCAAGCCTGGAATTAAGAAGGGTGAGCACTGGCATAACTCTAAATGGGAGCTGTTTATTGTGGTGCACGGTCATGGTTTAATCCAGGAACGAAATATTAACACAGGCGAGATGGTGGAATTTGAAGTCAGCGGTGATAAAATGGAAGCTGTGTATATGATCCCTGGCTGGACACACAATATCATCAATCTGTCAGATGCGGAAGATTTGGTAACAGTGATGACTTGCAATGAGGTATTTAATCCGGCGAAGCCGGATACCTTTGGAGAGCCGGTGAATAAGTAATTCCATAAACATAGATATTCCGAGGCTTTCCATAGCCGTCGGTTCGGCTTTGATGGAGGCATTCCTGCCTGAACCCACATTTTTCACATAATTTTTGGGAAGCAATATTGTGTTCCTGAATATTAGCATACAGGTGATGCAGGCCAAGTTCATGAAATGCATAAAAAACAAGGGTGTTTATGGCATCTTTAGCATATCCTTTGTTCCGGGCAGATGCTTTCAGCTTAATGTAAATCTCTGCCGATTTGTAATTGAAATCTATATGGGAAAGGATAATCATTCCCCAGCCAGTTTGCGGATTTTCCTTATCAGCAATAATGCAGAGCAGATGACGGGCTGAATTTTGCAGAGAATAGAATACACGTATCGAATGCATAGGGGATTTAGGAGAAGCGTATCCGCCGGTTACTTTTGTTACGGTTACATCCTGGCTTAAATCCAGAAACAAATCTTTATCCTGGTCATTCATTGTTCTTAGAATCACCTGATTTCCTGCAATTTCCATAAAAATCCATCTCCCTATCACGTTGATTATGAACTATCATAACACATTTTCTCTTAATTTGTCTTATTTTTATCTGTTTTTTTTGTCCCTGAGATTTTCAGGCGACCAGTATAGTTATTTTTCAATGGTATCTATAGCTTTAAATTTATATACCCTATTATACACTCTATTACACACTCTATAAGAAAAAATATAGTTTACAAGCAAAGGCAGAGATGGTAAAGTGAAGGAAATGGTGGCTGTGGGAAAATTCGTTTCCGGGATTATGATTACCAATATCCGTATGCTGTTTGGCTATCATGTCGCAGGGCTTTGGAGATGGTTTGTTATGGAATACTGTCGCTATTTTGAGATGTTTTTTGCATAAAATCAGCAGTAATTGTGGTATTCTATTTATAGTACAAAGCTTATCCGTTATTCGAAGATAGAAAATTTTGGAGATTGCAAAGGAAAGAGACATGGATAAAAGCCGCAGCTATATTGCAATTGATTTGAAATCCTTTTATGCATCGGTGGAATGTGTGGAGCGGCAGTTAAATCCGCTGACAGCAAACTTAGTTGTGGCGGATGCTTCAAGGACGGAGAAAACCATTTGCCTTGCCGTATCCCCCTCGCTGAAGGCATATGGGATTCCCGGAAGGGCTAGACTGTTTGAGGTGGTTTCGCGGGTAAAGGAAATTAATGCCGGGCGCAGGCGTAAAGCACCCGGAAAGCAGTTTACCGGTTCTTCTTACCTTGCCACGGACCTGGAAGAACACCCAGAATGGGCGCTTGCCTATATTATCGCACCTCCCCGGATGGCATTTTATATGGAATATAGTACCATTATCTATCATATTTACCTGAAATACATTGCGCCGGAAGATATCCATGTGTATTCGGTGGATGAGGTGTTTATGGATGTAACGAATTATCTGGATACTTACGGGCAGACGCCCAGGGAACTTGCGTCAGCGATTATTCTTGATGTTCTTAAGAGCACAGGCATAACCGCAACGGCTGGAATCGGGACAAACCTTTATTTATGCAAGGTTGCCATGGATATTGTGGCAAAACATGTTCAGCCAGATGCGAACGGGGTGCGTATTGCAGAACTTGATGAAATAAGTTACCGGAAGCATTTGTGGAGTCACCGCCCGCTTACGGATTTCTGGCGGGTCGGGCACGGAATCCAGAAGAAGCTGGAAGAGACAGGGCTGTTTACCATGGGCGATATTGCCCGCTGTTCGCTGGGGAGTGAGCATGATTATTATAACGAAGAACTTCTTTATCATCTTTTTGGCGTCAATGCAGAACTCTTAATTGACCATGCCTGGGGATGGGAGCCGACGTCGATGGACTTAATTAAAGCTTATCAGCCGGAATCGAACAGTATAAGTTCCGGTCAGGTGCTTCCCCGTCCTTACAGCGCGGAAAAGGGAAGGCTGATTGTTCGCGAGATGACCGAACAGCTGGTTTTGGAACTTGTGGAGAAGAAAATGCTGACCGACCAGATGGTTCTCACCATCGGTTACGACAGGGATAATCTGCTTGATGATAAAATTAAAGAGAGCTATCATGGTGAGATTACCACTGACCGCTATGGACGAAAGGTTCCCAAACACGCGCATGGGACGATAAACCTTGAACGCCGGACATCATCCACGCAAATCATTATGGAGTCAGTTCTGGGGCTTTACGACCGCATGATTAATCCGAATCTTCTGCTGCGGCGTGTGACGATCACAGCGAACCATTTGCTGGATGAAGATCAGGTAGTGAAGGAAGGAAACTATGAGCAGTTGGATTTATTTACTGATTATGCTGCCCTGGAGAGGGAACAGGAGGAAAAAGAACGGCAGCTTTCCAAGGAAAGAAAATTACAGGAAGCTATGTTGTCCATAAAAAAGAAATATGGGAAAAATGCTATTTTAAAAGGAACGAATCTCCAAGAAGGAGCCACGGCAATAGAACGCAACCGTCAGATTGGAGGGCATAAAGCATGAGTGTGCAGGGGAGATATGGATGAAAGCGGGTTAAGGGGAATAAGGCATGAAATCACAGGAAGATCATCAATACGACGATATTTTAATGTTTCCGTACCATGGTTCCAAGCGGCATTCCAGGATGCCGTTATTAAACCGTGCGGCACAGTTTGCGCCCTTTGCCGCGCTGAATGGATATGATGCAGCGATTCAGGAAGCAGCGCAGAGGGCGGTTTTCAGCAGTGAATCTTCAGACACATAAGCGGGAAAGGTGCCACTCATGAGCAAAATAGTTATACCAGAGTGTAAAGTTTTTCCTGCTCCCATTAAGGATGGCAGAACATGAAAAATTTGCACCTACGCGGTTATAGCTCTGGTCTTCGGACAGTATTTTATCAATAGTAACTGTGACGAGTTCCCCGGTTTTATCCCGGAAGCGGAACCTCATGGGGGTAATTTTTCCGTTTGTGTCCGTGCAGGAAATCATCTGCACTGGAATATTAACACACAATATGCTTTCCACTTTGATAGACTCCTTTCCAGATGGTCTTCTATAAGGATCATAACATAGAGAACATATGTTTGTAAATGGGTGAATATGTGCAGATTTGGAATTTTATGGATGACTATAAGATAATATCAGAAATCAGCAGAGATGCTATGGCAATTGAGAAAACGGCAGATGGTTGATTGGCATTCATTACAGGAGAAATTGTATGAGTGATTCAATGATGAGAAAACAGAAATTAAAACATAAAAAATATCGTTATAGCTGCATCAACAGAAAAAAAGAACAAAAATAAGTGTGCAACGGGAATAGCATAAAGTAAAGGAACAAAAGGAGGAAACGCAAATGAGTAAAGTATTAGTCGCCTATTTTAGCGCCAGTGGTACAACGGCAAAATTAGCAAAAAACCTGGCTTTGGCAGTTGATGGTGATCTGCATGAAATTCAGCCAAAGACGCCGTATACAAGCGCGGACTTGAACTGGATGGACAAAAAGAGCAGAAGCAGTGTGGAAATGAGTGATAAATTTTTCCGCCCTGAAATTGCAAATGGTGTAGAGTCGATGGAAGCCTATGATAAGGTTTTTGTGGCTTTCCCGATCTGGTGGTATGTTGCACCTACGATAATTAATACATTTCTTGAGCAATATGATTTTACGGGAAAAACCATCATTCCTCTTGCAACATCCGGGGGAAGCGGAATGGGAAATACAAACCAGGAGCTTGCCCCATCCTGCCCAGGCGCAAGCTTAAAAGAGGGACAGGTATTTTCTGCGGATACGGATAAACATAGTTTAAAGGAATGGGCGAATGGAGTTTGATGAAGAAAATAATTTGTGTTATCGTGAGTCTTTTTTTGTTTACTGTGCTTATGCTTTTAGCTTTTTTCATTGCCGCACCGATGGTAAATGATCGCAGGGCAAAGGAAACCGCAGATAAGCTTGCAGATTTGCCGCTTCCCGATAAAACGGAATATATAGAACAGGTGTACAAGGCTGGGAAATTAGTCGGAAATGGCAATGGAATGCAGTATTTCGGCGCAATTTTGATTAAAAGTGAACTTTCGTCCGATGAACTTCAGGAATATTATCTGAAATTTTCCGCCAATGACGGGGAGTGCGTGGTTGAACCTCAGGTGAGTGCAGAGATTAGAATAATCGAACATGCAGAACTGCGGTTCAGCACGGATATTCAGGGAAGCCAGTATTATATGGTTTACTCGTGGGGGGATAATCCTACGATTTTTCACAGCTTTGATCTCCGGGGCCATTAAAATTTATTGTTCAGTGATGGCTTAAAGTTTATTGTAAAGTTTATTGCTTTTTATCGGCATTTGGGTTATACTGTTATCGTCATATGTCGGAAATGGGGGTGGATGCATGGCAAGGCCAGTCCGGCGCAGGAGGATTTGTTTTGAACCGAAATACAGCCAGTTTATTCCAGACAGGAGAGAGTATGGAAAATCGCATACGAAAGAAAACGGGGAAGAAAATAAGGAACAAAACAGAGAACAGGTGTTACTGACCATAGATGAGTTTGAAGCAATCCGGCTGATTGACCATGAAAAAAAGACCCATGAACAATGTGCCAGGCAGATGGCGGTTTCCCGCACGACGGTTACAGAGATTTATGAGAGGGCGCGGGGGAAGCTTGCAGACTGTATTGTCAATGGGAAAACACTCTGCATTTCTGGCGGTAATTATGTATTATGCGATGGTTCAGCATGGAAAAGTTGCGGAAAAAATTGCAGGAAAATTAACCACGCCTCAGAAAACCAGGGCGTAAGCAGAAGGGAGTCAGGGACGATGAAAATTGCAGTTACTTATGAAGATGGGAATGTATTCCAACATTTTGGACATACAGAACAGTTCAAGGTTTATGAAGTTACAGATGGAAAAATTGTGGATGCACAGGTTGTTGGCACCATGGGAAGCGGTCACGGCGCTTTGGCGGGTATGCTTTCGGATCAAAATGTGGACGTGCTGATCTGCGGCGGAATTGGTGCAGGTGCACAGGTGGCACTGGCAGAAGCCGGGATTAAGCTTTACGGCGGTGTGACGGGAAGCGCAGATGAAGCGATTGTGGCATTTCTTTCAGGAAATCTTGCATTTAATCCAGAGGTTCACTGTAATCACCACCATGAAGAAGGCCACAGCTGCGGCAGGGAAAAGCATGGCTGCGCAGGGAGTGGAGCCGGGCATTAAGCGGGAAACAGGAAGCAGAGTGGGTTATCAGGGCAGGAAATCAGGAAATAGAGCCGGTTATCAGGGCTGAAAGCAAAAAGAAAAAAGCGAATAAGAAGGGAGAAACGAAAATGAAATATGTATGTGAAGTTTGTGGATGGGAATATGATGAGGAACAGGGTTACCCGGATGGCGGTATTGCACCGGGAACAAAGTGGGAAGATGTGCCAGAAGATTTTGAGTGCCCGCTGTGCTATGTGGGGAAGGATCAGTTTGTAAAGGCATAAAGAAGCATCTGAAACTCAATGCTGCAATGTTAATCCTGTGGCTGTACCAGCAGTGCCGGAGCGAGTAAAGAATGACAAGGGATAATGAAAATATGACAAAAGAGATGATGGAAGCTGTTTATCAGGAAAGTTTTCCTTTTTGGGATAAGATACCCGATGCGGACAGGGAATATATCCGGCAAAATTCTTACCTGGTGCATTACCCGAAAGGGAAAAATATTTATAATGGCAGTGAATGTCTGGGTGTGATTCTGGTTCGTTCGGGGAGTTTACGGCTCTATATAATGTCCGACGAGGGAAAGGATATTACGCTTTACCGGCTGCACCCGGTTGATTTATGTGTGCTGTCGGCTTCCTGTGTGTTGGAAACCATTACTTTTGATGTATTTGTAGACGCAGAAGAAGAGTGTGAATGTCTGGTTATTAGCGGAACAGCATTTTCGGCAGTTTCCGGGCGGAATCCCGATGTTAAAATTTTTGCTCTGGAAACTGCGGTCAGTCGTTTTTCTGATGTGATGTGGGTAATGCAGCAAATTTTGTTTATGAGTATGGATAAGCGGCTGGCCATTTTTCTTTCGGATGAATCAGCGAGAACGGGATCGGATACGATTGCACTGACACACGGGCAGATCGCCCGCTATATGGGATCTGCCCGTGAAGTCGTTTCCAGGATGTTAAAGTACTTTGCCAGTGAGGGAATTGTAGAGGTTTCCAGAGGAGGAGTTACCATCCTTGATAAGAAACGCCTGCGAAGATTAATCATATAATTAACCATTTAGCATGGCAAGGATTTCTGATTTCGGTTTTGCTCCTGCAGACTGGCGGACAAGTTTTCCGTCTTTAAATACCGCGAGTGTGGGGATACTCATAACATTGAACATCTGTGCCAGTTCTGGTTCATTTGTCACATTAATCTTGCCTACCAGGTATTGCGGGTTTTCTGCTGCAATCTCCGCCACGACAGGAGCCAGCATACGGCAGGGGACGCACCAATCGGCATAAAAATCGAGAAGAACGGGTTTGCTGCTGTTTGTAATTTCATTAAAATTATTTTTGTTTACACTAAGTACGGACATCATAAGTACCTTCCTTTCATTGGTCTTGTGTAGTATTCTACACATCCAGGTATACCCGCAGGGTATTTC
>CAJUDX010000002.1:93776-132306 GCA_910584785.1 uncultured Lachnospiraceae bacterium
CATTGGTCTTGTGTAGTATTCTACACATCCAGGTATACCCGCAGGGTATTTCATTAATTTTGTGTAGTATTCTACACATCCAGGTATGCCCGCAGGGTATTTCATTGGTCTTGTGTAGTATTCTACACATCCAGGTATACCCGCAGGGTATTTCATTGGTTTTGTGTGTTATTTTACTATAGTTAATTTATCATGTTTTTTTCACGATTTCTGTGATGAAGTCACGTTTTTAGCTTTGCAGATAAGCTGGGTCATGGTTCCCATCGGGCAGTAGACACACCAGGAGCGGGGCTTGAATAAGATCATAGTTATCAGGCCAAGTACGGTGGAGGTAAGCATTACACTGTAGAAGCCAAATGCAAACTGTGCGACGCCGTCAGAGAAGAGGGTGCCGTGATAGGACCACTGCCAGGGAAGTTTGAAGGTCCAGAGCAGGGTAACAGTGGTTTTTAAGCTGTTTGTTCCGGCAAATACCAGACAGGTGTTCCACAGCATTTGAAAAAACATAATTAAGAAGAAAATTAAAAATCCATAGCGGAAATTCTTGGACTTCATCCATTTTGGAATATCTTTTTTTCGGGAAAGGCCGAATCTGCCGCCGATTAGAGATAATAACTGCCCTCTGCCGCAATACTTATTACAATAGGCTTTATTTCCCCTGATAATGGAGATAAAAAGGGGAATAAAAAAGCAAAGAAGCCCCAGCCAGGCAAATAAGATATTGAAAAATCCCAGGATCAGGTAGGTAAGGGAGGCGATCCAAAGGTAATCGTACCAGTTCTTTTTTTCTTTCATCACCCAATCACCTCCAGCACAATAACACTTGCGGGACATTCCTTCGCACATTTTCCGCACCCGACGCACAGATCCTGATTAATATTGGCATGGATGCCGCTGGAAATGGAGATTGCATTTCTTGGACAGACTTTTATACAGCATCCGCAGGCAACACAATCATGAATAGTGACTATTGCTTTTCGTTTTGCCATGGTTATTCTCCTTGTAAAATAATTTTTTTCAGTATACAGGGAACGGCATTTTTATTCAGTGACACAGTCACGCTCTCTTTTGTGCACTGCGGGATTTCTTTACATAAGCAGATTTTCGTGGATACCAGAGTGTTTGAAAAAAGCTGACAGAGAGCAATTTTCCAACATGTTTTATTTTTAAACACGTTCTGGCACAAGAGACGGTTTGGATGGAGTTTTCCATAATTATTCCTGTACATAAATGTAAATAAACGTATGATCTATGGCAGGACAGATGAATCTATGGCAGGACAGATGATATAATGTTTAAAAGGATGTGGATAAGAGTGAAAGAGTTTGACAAAACTTTCGCAATTTGTTTGTGCCCTGGAAAGGAATGACAAAAAGATGAAGGAACGAAAAGAAGTTTTAGCTTACGGTATGACCCTGGCAGATGTGTATATTGATACCCCTTTTCATGACGATAACTGGGTACTTCTCCGCTATAAGAAGAATAAGCGGGCGTTTGCCTGGACGTACGAGAGAAATGGGAAAATATGGGTGAATGTAAAGGTTGATCCTGAATGGAGGGATGTTTGGAGGAAAACATATGCGTCTGTTTTACCGGGCTATCATCAGAATAAGGAGCATTGGAATTCGATTATCTTAGATGGAAGCATACCCGATCAGGAAATAAAACGGATGATTGCAGAGAGTTATGATTTAGTTGTGAAAAAAAGATAAAAAAATTTGAATTTTTACCATAAATTTTCTTTTCTGGGACGTATAGAAGGTATAAGGAGGAAGCTAAGAGGGTATTGGCATGGAGGAATGGCGTTTTGATGAAAACGTAAGGCGGATTTGCAGGAATGATAAAGAGGGGCTTCGGGAGATTTATGAAGAGTATTGTCCTTTAATTTATTCGGTTGCAGAAGAGATTCTTGTAAACAGGGAGGATGCCGAGGATGTCACTTCGGAATTTTTTATCCGTTTGTGGGAGATTGCACCCGTATACCGGTCAGGAAGGGGGCACAGGGCCTGGATAATTACCATTGCTCATAATATGGCGGTAGACTACCTGCGCAAAAGAAAGCGGGAGATGCCAACCGAGGATGAGTGTGAGAAATTACAGCCATCCCAGCCATCCTGTGAAACCAGAGTTTGTGATCAGCTGAGTATAGAGCAGGCAATGAAAACCTTAAAACGCGAGGAGCGACAGATTATTAATTTAAAAATTATGGGTGAGCTGACCTTCCGGGAAATTGCAGAAATCCTGAAAAAACCACAGGGAACTGTGGCATGGTGTTACCAGAAAGCGATGCAGAAGTTAAGGGAGGGAAAGCTTAATGGATGAGAAGAGATTTGAGCAGGACTACCGAGACTGGAAGCGTCAGACGGCACCAGATCTGTGGGACAGAATTGAAGGAAGGCTGAACGACTGCCCAAAGAGGGAATCCCAACTGCCAACCGTCAAACTGCCGACGCATAAAAGGTGGCGGTATCGATGGGCTGCAGGGATAGCAGCAGTACTTTGTATTGCCGCATTAGCGCCGGGTTTATACCAAAAGCGGGCTATCTTAAACGGCAGCGAATCAGGGCTTCAGGAGACAACGTATGCAGCCATG
The DNA here is from genome assembly GCA_910584785.1 of uncultured Lachnospiraceae bacterium. Taxonomy (GTDB): domain Bacteria; phylum Bacillota; class Clostridia; order Lachnospirales; family Lachnospiraceae; genus Caccovicinus. The sequence goes on from CAJUDX010000002.1 coordinate 96,370, forward strand.
GTAGAGGAGACCACATTGGCATCAGAGTTTCATGAGGAAGCCGAAGGCGTGATGCGGACAAATTGTCGTCTGATACTGCCCCAGGATGCCCTTACAGTGCCGGCAGACAGTGCATATTTTTCCCAGGAAATTCTTTTCGATGCTGAGCTTGTATGCACAGCTACCGTGGAAGATGCTTCTCTGGAATATGACACCCAGGGCAGGGCAAATCGGGTGGTTTATCAGTTAGTCCTCGACCAGATACATGATGCGCAGGACTATATTGCAAAGGCCAGCCAGATTACTGTAAAAAGTCCTATTGTCAGGGCAGAAGGCGATGAGGCCTGGGTTTTATACCAGATGCAGGCAGGAAAAACCTATTTGCTTCCTCTGAAAAAACAGAAAGAAAGCTGGGAATTACTTTATCCTTTTGCGCCGCAGATTCAGCTGACGGATACGCAGGGGTATCTTTTCCATTCGGGTTACACTAGTTTAATAAATGAAACGACACAAGTAGTTGCACGTGAGCCGGAGGGAAAAAATGATTATTTTTATGATCGCATGCTTGTGCGGGAGGATGAATATTTTCTTTCTGATTTTCTAAAGCTGATACAGTGATGGTTTGGTTTCGAGGGAGGAAAAAAATGGAAAAACAGGGAAGCCGAATGAAAAAAAGAAGAAATGGTGAGGAGTGTTTTGCGGGAAACAGGTATGCCCGTGCGATATGGACGGCGGCTGTGTTTGGTCTTACGGCATTAACTGCCCTAAGCGGCTGCGGGGCAGGGGGAAGCAAGGAATCAGCGACGGAAGGTGCACCATCGGGAATGCCCCAGGCATACGAAACCGAGGCAGCAATGGATATCACGGCTTCAGTGATTACGGCCGGAGAGGCAGCTGCAAACGACGGCGGCTCTGCGCTTATTTATGAAAGTAAACAAAACACGGCTGCTTCTGGCCTGGCGAATCAGTACGAGGCGCTTTATGGACAGGAGGGATATTCAGCGGAGGAATATAGCTATATTCAAGAAAATGGGTATAAAAAGGTGGCAGATGAGCCATTGTCTACATTTTCCGTGGATGTGGATACCGCTTCTTATGGAAATATCCGGCGGATGCTGCGCACAGGGGCAGTTATTCCGGCAGATGCCGTGCGCATTGAGGAATTGATTAATTACTTTAACTATGATTATCCTGAGCCAGACGGCGATGCGCCGTTTTCGGTAACAACAGAGTATGCCCCCTGTCCATGGAATGTAAACAGCCGGCTTTTGCTTATCGGCCTTCAGGCAAAGGAGATCGATTTTGCGGATCGGCCTGCTTCCAACCTGGTATTTTTGCTGGATGTGTCCGGTTCCATGTATTCGGCGGATAAGCTTCCTCTGGTTCAGAAGGCATTTACCATGCTGACGGAAAACCTGGATGAGCGGGATCGGGTATCGATAGTTACCTATGCGGGCTATGAATCGGTGGTTTTAGATGGTGTATCAGGTACGCAAAAGGCTAAAATTGCCGCGGCGCTTGATGACTTGGAGGCTGGAGGTTCTACCGCAGGAGCTGCAGGAATCGAACGTGCTTATGAAATTGCACAGAAGAATTTTATCCCCGGCGGGAATAACCGGGTAATTTTGGCGACAGATGGTGACTTGAATGTGGGCATCAGCAGCGAGGGGGCTTTAACACGGCTGATTCAGAAAAAGAGGGAAAGCGGGGTTCATTTATCCGTCCTCGGTGTGGGAACAGGGAATATTAAGGATAATAAGATGGAAGCCCTGGCAGATAATGGCAATGGTAATTATCATTATCTGGACAGTATTTATGAGGCAAAAAAGGTATTGGTTGATGAGATGGGCGGAACACTGATTACGGTGGCTAAGGATGTGAAAATACAGGTGGAATTTAATCCGGCGCAGGTGGCAGGCTACCGTCTGGTTGGTTATGAAAACCGTTTGCTGAATCAGGAAGATTTTGACAATGATCGGGTGGATGCCGGGGAAATTGGCTCTGGTCACAGCGTTACGGCTTTATATGAAATTATTCCCGCAGCAGGGGAGACCAGTACAACAAAGTTAAAGTACCAGGAGACGAAGATAACGACGGGAAGCAGTGAATTGCTGACGGTAAAGCTTCGCTATAAGGCGCCTAATGGAAATACCAGTAAGCTTTTGGAATACCCGGTGGAGGCCTCAGTTTATCAGGACAGGGCTTCGGATAACTTGACTTTTGCCTGCGCGGTGGCAGAGTTTGGTATGCTTTTGCGGGATAGTGAACATAAGGGAAGTGCAGACTTTGAACAGGTGATGGAACTGGCAGAATCGTGTGTTGGACGGGATACCGATGATTATAAAAAGGAATTTTTGGAATTAGTGAGGAGAGCGGCTGATATATACCAATAAATTGGAAAAAATAGACAAAAAAATAGATAAAAAAGGAAAAAATAAAAGAATTATTTGACGAATTGCCCAAAAATCCGTATAATAAAATCAGAGAAACCGGTTGAGGATATTCATGAACGGCGATTGCTGCTGGCTGCAGGTATATCGATAAAAAGGAGGTTGGATTTGAGATTTTATACACGGAATAATACGTTGGATTATCCTGTATCGGTTAGTCCTATGGGGGAGATTGCAGGGCACCCCGTAGGTCCGGGGATGTTTGACGTTAATGGTGCGATGGCCCTGCAGTGCGGAGTGAACTTTACGGTACACACCCATTTTGGAACAAGCTGTGAGCTTTTACTATTTCATAAGGGAGAAGAAGAACCCTATGCTGTGCTGCCCTTTCCCAAGGCCTATAAGATCGGTGATGTCTATTCGATGATAGTTTTTGGTCTGAATATTGAGGAGTTTGAATACGCCTACCGTATCGACGGCCCCCACAGTCCGAAAAATGGTATGCTGTATAATAAAAAATCTATTCTTCTTGATCCTTATGCGCGGGCGGTTGCCGGTTATCGGAACTGGGGAGAAAAGAAGGTGGGCTCCTACCATGGCAGAGTAGTGCGGGATAAGTTTAACTGGGGGGAGATGCCGCAGTCCTCCCGCGAGTTAAGCGATTTAGTTATTTATGAGCTTCATGTTAAGGGCTTTACGTACCATCCTTCGTCCGGCGTAAAAAACCGGGGAACCTTTGCCGGGCTGATGGAAAAAATTCCTTACTTAAAGGAACTGGGAATTAATGCTGTGGAATTGATGCCGATTTTTGAATTTGATGAGACTGTGAATGCCCGTGAGGTGGACGGGAAGGTTTTGCTGGATTATTGGGGCTATAATTCAGTGAGCTTTTTTGCCCCGAATGGCAGTTATGCGGCGTCAGAGGAATATAATCATGAGGGAACGGAGTTGAAAATGCTAATTAAGGCCCTTCATGATCATGGGATTGAAGTGATTCTCGATGTGGTCTTTAACCATACGGCAGAGGGAAATGAGCATGGCCCTACCTTTTGTTTTAAAGGCTTTGATAATAAGGTCTATTATATGCTGACACCTGAGGGGAATTATTATAATTTCAGCGGCTGTGGGAACACATTAAATTGTAATCATCCTATTGTCCGGCAGATGATTTTAGAGTGCCTGCGGTACTGGACAGTCAGCTACCGGGTAGATGGCTTCCGTTTTGATCTTGCCAGCATTTTAGGGAGGAACGAGGATGGTTCACCTATGAATAACCCGCCGCTGTTAGAGAGTTTGGCCTATGATCCTGTGCTCAGCAATGTTAAACTTATTGCCGAGGCGTGGGATGCAGGCGGGATGTATCAGGTAGGAAGTTTTCCGGCTAACCGGCGCTGGGCGGAGTGGAATGGCCGCTATCGCGATGCCCTCCGTTCCTTTTTAAAGGGAGATTGCTGGGAGTCCTGGAATGCGGCCTGGAGTATTTCTGGTTCAGGTGATTTATACGGGGGGTATTACTCCGATTATGATGGAAGCTATGCAGGGTATAATTCCTGCGTGAACTTTTTAACCTGTCATGACGGATTTACCCTGTATGATTTATATGCCTATAATGAAAAGCATAACTGGAATAATGGCTGGGGAAATACGGATGGGGCAGATGACAACCGGAGCTGGAACTGCGGCGTGGAGGGAGAGACGGATGACCCGGAGATTTTAAATCTGCGCTGGCGTATGATTAGGAATGCCTGTGCTGTATTGATGTGCAGCCGGGGAACGCCTATGTTTTTTGCCGGGGATGAATTTGGCAATACTCAGTTGGGAAATAATAACAGTTATTGTCAGGATAATGAAATTTCCTGGCTGAATTGGGATTACCTGGAAAAGAATAAGGAATTGTTTCTGTTTTTTAAGTTTATGGTTGCTTATCGCTTCCGCCATCCGGTAATCCGCAAAAAGCTTCCAGATTCGGTTTGTGGGATGGACCCTATCCGAACCCATGATATTCAGGCTGAGAAGATGGAGATTTCCAGGGAAGCGCGGACGTTCTCGGTCAGTTTTGCCGGATATGATAAGGAGCGGGGAGAGGATGATTTAGTGTATGTTTCTGTAAATTCCCATTGGGAGGATGTGACAATTACTCTTCCCCGGCTTCCGAATCAGGTTGCCTGGTACCTTAGTGTTAATACGTACGGTGATGGGGAGGGTCGGTATACGTATCCCGAAGGACAGGAGGTGCGGATCGACGGGGAATTTATCCTGCGCCCCCGAACGGTGGCAGTATTTACTGGAAAAAGCACGAAAACCAGCGGGGGGAGTGCGCCGCACAGTGTTTAGGAAGGATGGCAGTAAAGAACTTACAGGAAAGAATATTCAGGGATATTGCAAAAAAATACCTTTTTGTGTTATGCTGTAGTTAATTTGCGGATGCAGGTAAGGCTGCACCGGGCAGACAGGGCAGCAGGACAAAAGACAGGTAGGGCAGCAATATCCCTGTTTCTGTTATCCAGAGGAATGTTTAAGGCTGTTCCCAATGGGCTGAAAGCGGATAAAGGAGAGTAAGACAGATGAAAATTTTGGTAATTAACAGCGGCAGTTCTTCGCTAAAGTTTCAGGTAATTGATTCCTCTACTGAGGAAGTGCTGGCAAGAGGTGTCTGTGAACGGATTGGAATTGACGGAATTTTTAATTATAAGACAGAAACGGGAGTTTCCTTAAAGGAAAGCGTCGCGATGCCGGATCATAAGGCGGCAGTAAATGAACTTTTGAAAACACTGGTGGATAAGGAAAAAGGGGTTATTGCAGATTATACAGAAATTGACGTTATCGGGCACCGCCTGGTGCACGGCGGGGAGAAGTTTACCGGTTCGGTGGTAGTAACAGACGAGGTTATCCAGGCTATGACAGAATGTAATGATCTTGCCCCTCTTCATAACCCTGCAAACTTAGTTGGTGTGGCAGCCTGTCGGGAGCTGATGCCGGATACTCTGATGGCGGGAGTATTTGACACGGCATTTAACCAGACGATGGAGCCGAAGGCTTTTTTATACGGCCTGCCTTATCAGTATTATGAAAAATATAAAATCCGCCGCTATGGTTTTCACGGCATCAGTCACAAGTATGTATCTTATCGCGCTGCAGAGTTTATGGGCCAGGACCCCCGGCGGGTGAAAACGATAGTATGTCATCTGGGAAATGGGGCGAGTATCAGTGCAGTAAAGTTCGGGAGGGTTATTGATAATTCCATGGGATTTACGCCGTTAGAAGGTCTGGTGATGGGAACCCGATGCGGGGATGTGGACCCAGGGGCGCTGGAATATCTGGCAAAGAAGGAAAATCTGGATTTTCCGCAGATTATGATGATTCTAAATCAGGAATCCGGGGTGCTGGGGATTTCAAAAAACTTTTCCAGTGATTTTCGCGAGCTTAAGGATGCAGAGATTAAGTATAATGAAAAGGCTGCACTGGCGCGGGAGATTTTTGCCTATAAGGTGGCAAAATATGTGGGCAGCTATGCGGCGGCGATGAACGGTGTGGATAACATCGTGTTTACCGCCGGCGTAGGGGAAAATGACTCGGATATCCGGGAAGAGATCTGCAGTTATTTGGAGTTTTTGGGAATTGCCATTGATGAGGTGAAAAACAGGGATCGAAAGGAAGCGTTTCGAATTTCTGATGGAGCTTCAAGGGTGAATGTGCTGGTGATCCAGACGAATGAGGAATTGGAAATTGCCAGGGAGACGGCGGAAGTGGCGAATCAATATTGGCAGAAAACAAGAAAGTAAATTATCTTGAAGCGTGCGGAAGGCAAAATGTCGTTCTGGTAGATAAAGAAAAGTTGGGAGGATAAGAAATGACTAAGGAGGAATTGGCACTGGAGGTTATCCGGCGGCTGAAGCTTGAATACCCCGAAGCCGGATGTACCCTGGATGATAAGGAGGCCTGGAAACTTTTGGTCAGTGTGCGCCTGGCGGCCCAGTGTACGGATGCCCGTGTCAATGTGATCGTGAAAAAGCTGTATAAAAAATTTCCCGACGTCAATGCTCTGGCAGAGGCAAAGGTGGAAGCGATAGAGGCGATTGTCCGGCCCTGCGGGCTGGGGAAAACGAAAGCCAGGGATATCAGCGCCTGTATGAAGGTGATAAGGGATAAATACAAGGGCAAGGTTCCGGATCAGTTTAATCAGCTTTTGGAATTGCCGGGGGTGGGGCGCAAAAGTGCCAACCTGATTATGGGCGATGTTTTCGGGAAACCGGCGATTGTCACGGATACGCATTGTATACGATTGAGCAATCGTATCGGCCTGGTGGAGGATATCCGTGAGCCGAAAAAGGTGGAGATGGCGCTCTGGAAGATTATTCCGCCAAAAGAGGGAAGCGACTTTTGTCACCGCCTGGTATTTCACGGGAGGGAGATTTGCACGGCAAGGACAAAGCCATTTTGCAGTCGGTGCTGCTTGTCAGATATTTGTGCACAAAACGGTGTGGAAACGGAGGGAAGAGAATGAGAAAAGCAGGATTATGGTTAGTCGGTGTGATGGTTGCAGGAATTAGTTTAAGTGGCTGCGCCTCTGCAGCGCGTTCAATCAGCAAAGAGATTATCAGCCAGATGGGTGAAGATAAGGACAGGAAAAATGATTCGGATAAGGGTGAGGACAGCGGCGCAAAAGACAGCGACAAGGAAGAGCTCGAACCTGGAAAGGAGCATTCGGATACATTTGCCGACGGCGTGCCTGGCGATGGAGAGGATTTGGGAAAGGACAGTCAGGACGGCACTTCGGGAAGTTTTTCCGGCAGCTATGACCAATTTATTCAAAAGAAGCTGGAACCCCTGCTGGGTACGGCAAAAAACAGTCAGTTTTCCTATGGGTTTGAACAAGTTCGCTATGAAGGCAGCGACTCAGGTTTTGCCAGTCCGACGATGGGAACCTTAGAAAATGGGATAGTCAGTACCTATCGCCGGGATTTGAACAAGGATGGACGGGATGAATTGCTGGTGGCTTATGTGGAAGGCAGCAGGCAGAGCGGTGATGGAAGGAACCATTTTTGCCTTGGCGTCTATGGGGATTTGGGCAATGGAATCACTGAATTGGGGAAAATAGCCTTTGACGACTGTTTTTCCGGCTATAATGGTGAAAACTATTTATTTGGCTTAAAGGATGTTGGAAGTAAGCAGCTGATTTATGCCGGGGGGAGCGGTCTTGTATGGACCTGGGCAGATGGAGTCAGCCCGGAAATCCGCCTGTTTCAGATGGAAGGCAGCCAGATAAAGGAAATCTATAATGTATCAACCAGTGGTTCCGATAATAGCTGGATGGAGGGCTGGAGAAGGGAACTTCAGGGCTTTGGCTTTACGCTTGCCTATCCCCAGTGGAGCGAATGTGATTTATACGGGGAGCCGGGCTTTGAAGTGCTTGCCTATGGAGAATGCTATACTCAGGGCGCAGAAATGACGAATCTTTTTGGCAGTGACTACCAGCAGTATTTAGTCGAACACGCCAGCATTCTTGGAAGTATTTACGGGCCGGACAGCCAGAAGGTGATGCAGATGAATCAGAGTATGCAGGCTTATGCTGGGGGAAATGTACCTTCTTATGGGCAGCAGGGCGGAACTTATGCCGGAGGAAATGCCGATTACCATGCAGGGGAGTATATTCTTCCTAACAGCAATACAGCCTATCTTACCCGATCCGATCTTTATGGTCTGAATGAAAATCAGCTTCGCCTGGCCCGAAATGAGATCTATGCCCGCCATGGAAGAAAGTTTAAGACAAAAGAAATCCAGGATTATTTTAACAGCAAGTCCTGGTATGTAGGGACGGTTGCATCCGATGCATTTAATGATTCCTGTTTAAATAATTATGAGAAAGAGAATATCCGGCTAATTCAGAGCATGGAAAAATAACTGAGTGGAGATAGGACAGAATGAGTCAGGAGATTGTGGCTGTAGCAAAAAGGGAAAAGAATCTAAAGAGAAACTATCTGGTGTTAAACCGCTTGCAGGCCAAGCACGTTCCGGGCAGTCCCCGGACGGCATTGGCGTACTTTGGGTGTTTGGCTGACGTAGTGGGCAGGGCTTATGCCGGAGAAAAACTGCTGTTGATTGGCTTTGCCGAGACGGCAACCGGGATTGGATCAGCGCTGGCGATTAAGCTAAAAACAGCCTATATGCAGACAACCAGGGAGGAAGTAGAGGGCGCAGAGTTCCTTTACTTTACGGAAGCACACAGCCATGCGACAGAACAGCGGCTGGTAAGGGCAGATTTGGAAAGGGCGTTGGATAAGATTGACCGGATTGTATTTGTGGAGGATGAATTGACGACGGGAAACACGGTAAGTCATATTGTTTCCCTTATCCGCAAAACCTTTTTAAAGAGGGTAAACTTTGCTGCGGCATCGCTGGTGAATGGGATGTCAGAGGAGGCGAAGGAAAATTTTGTCAAGGAAGGCATCGATCTTTGCTTCCTGGAAGCTGTGGACTACAGCGATTTTCCCAAAAAGGCAGAGCAGGCCAGGGTAGATGGAGAGTACTTTCCAGCCCACACAGGGGAAAGTAGCGAAGGTATCTGCTGCTGGGAGGCTCTGGGCGGTCAGAATGCGCGGAGGCTGGTTAACGGAGAAGATTATGGGCACTCCTGTGAGGACTTATGGAAACAGTTTTTGGAAGCCAATGGAAGAATTTGCGGCAAACGGTTTCTGGTTTTGGGAACGGAAGAACTAATGTACCCAGCTCTTTACCTGGGCAGCCGCCTGGAAGAGGAAAATCAGGTGCTTTGCCACGGCACAACCCGAAGCCCCATTCTGGTCAGCCGAGCCCCAGAGGACTTGCTGCATCGCAGATTTTCTTTAGTTAGTCTGTACGAACGGGAAAGAAGAACCTTTGTCTATAATCTGGAAGCCTGTGACCAGGCGATTGTCATAACCGATGCGCCCTCGCCCTGCCGGGAAGGGCTAAACTCCCTGTTCTGGGCATTAAAGCGCTGCGGAAGCAGGAAAATTCAGCTGGTAAGGTGGTGTTAGTTAATGATGAAAAGCTCATATGCCAAGGAGGATGTCTGCCTGCTGCTTAAGGATGTCACCGGTCTGGTCGCCCCTCTTCCTGCCAAAGAAAGGGAAATCCTGATTCAAAACGGCGCACACTACTGCGAAATGCTTCCCGTGGAGTATGTTCCGGGAAAAGCTTATATGGAAGCTTATAAAAATGCCCTGGAAAGCTATTCCGGGGCGGTGGCGCGGGCGGTAGAGGTGTTGGGAGAGAAAATTCTGGCATGGAAAGGAATTGACGTGGTTTTGGTGTCGCTGGCGCGGGCAGGGACACCTATTGGAATTTTACTCAAGCATTATCTGCAGAAAAAATATGGAATGAAGATCAGCCATTATTCGGTATCCATTATCCGCGGAAAGGGAATAGACCAAAACGCCATGCGCTATCTTTTGGCACGCTATCGGCCAGAACAGCTGCAGTTTGTCGATGGCTGGATAGGGAAAGGGGCAATTTTAAGCGAGCTCAGGTCAGCCTTATCCGCCTGGCCCGGAGTTTCACCGGAACTTGGTGTGGTTGCCGATCCGGCTTATGCCACTTGGCTGTGCGGAACGCATGAGGATATATTAATTCCGAGTTCATGTCTGAATTGTACGGTTTCCGGTTTAATCAGCAGAACCTTTTTGCGTGAGGATATTATCGGGGAACAGGACTTTCACGGGGCAGTATATTATGAGGAATTAAAAGGTCAGGACTTATCCTATGCGTTTTTGCAGGCAATTGAAGCAGAATTTACAAAAGGCGGGACGGGACGGGGGAGTAGAAATCAAAAATCGGACAGGGTAAGTGGATGGCAGAAAGAAGAGAAAGAAAAGGAAGGCTCCGGGCGTTTTGAGACGAACCGAATTGCCCAGGCGTTTGGGGTAAATAATATTAATTTCATTAAGCCGGGAATTGGGGAGACTACCAGGGTGCTTTTGCGGCGGATTCCGTGGAAGGTGCTGGTAGATCCGCGTTATATCATGGATTCTTCGATTGCGCATATCCTGCGGCTGGCAAGGGATAAGGGGGTGCCTGTGGAAGAATACAGGATGACCAATTATAAGGCCTGCGGGATAATACAGGTATTGGCAGATACATAGATAGTAACCCCCATGCCCTGCTTAGGGCATCATCATGAATGAAAGGGGTTCCTATGAACCCTCCGGGGGATGTGCAGAAAACGGGTATGGAAGATGTCGCTTCGCGACCCCGTTTTCGCACAGCTCAGCGACGGGGCGCTGAGCTTTTACAGTAACCTTGCAGGAATCACACTGAATGGAGGAAATCATGTCACAGAAACGGGAAGATTATATTACATGGGATGAGTATTTTATGGGAGTTGCAGAGCTTTCAGCAAAGCGTTCCAAGGACCCAAGCACGCAGGTTGGGGCCTGCATCGTCAGTGAAGATAATAAGATTTTATCTATGGGCTATAATGGTTTTCCCATGGGATGTTCAGATGATGAATTTCCCTGGGGAAAGGAGTGCGAGACAAGTGATCCCTATAACGCAAAGTATTTTTATTCAACGCACAGTGAATTAAATGCTATTTTAAATTATCGGGGGGGAAGCCTGGAGGGGAGTAAGCTTTATGTTACCCTGTTTCCCTGTAATGAATGTGCAAAGGCTATTATCCAGGCGGGGATTAAGACGCTGATTTATGCCTGCGACAAGTATGCCAATACCCCGGCAGTCAGGGCGTCAAAGCGTATGTTAAATGCAGCGGGTGTGCGGTATTATCATTATGAACCCAGCGGACGGGTGATAAGGATTCAGGTTTAAGGTAAACAAACAATGAAATTTCTTTTAGTGGCAATAAATGCCAAATACATTCATTCTAATCTGGCGGTTTACAGTTTGAAGGCCTATGCACAAAAAGCAGTTGAGATACAGGAAGGTTTTCCTGTTTCGGTTGAATTGGCGGAGTACACGATTAATCATTCCTGCCAGGATATTTTGGGAGATATTTTTGAAAAAAAGCCGGATATTGTGGGATTTTCCTGCTATATTTGGAATATGGAATATGTAAGGCAGCTGCTTGAGGATTTGCCTGAAGTTCTTGGGACGGTGAAACTTTGGCTGGGCGGACCGGAGGCTTCCTATTGTGCAGGGGAATTAATGAAGGAATTTCCCCGGCTGGAAGGGGTGATGCGGGGCGAGGGCGAAGAAGCTTTTGCCGGGTTGGTTCAGTATTATGGACAGCGTGCGGGAATAGAGAGTATTCCCGGACTAGTTTACCGGAACCAGGAAGGCGGGATTTGTGTGAACCCGATGGGGAAGCCGATGGATTTATCCGCCCTTCCTTTTCCCTATACACAGTCCTGGATGAAGTCGATTAATATCCGTAATCGGATAATATACTATGAGAGCAGCCGGGGATGTCCGTTTTCGTGCAGTTATTGTCTTTCATCTGTGGATAAGCAGGTGAGGTTCAGGGATTTACGGCTGGTGTTCAGTGAGCTGCAGTTCTTCCTGGATCGGCAGGTTGAGCAGGTGAAGTTTGTGGATAGAACCTTTAACTGTAAAAGCAGCCATTCGACTGCGATTTGGAGGTATCTCCTGGAGCATGATAATGGGGTGACGAATTTTCATTTTGAAATAGGAGCGGACCTTTTAACCCAGGAAGATTTGGATATACTGAAAAGGATGCGCCCTGGTTTAATCCAGCTGGAAATTGGCGTGCAGACTGCAAATCCCGCCACCTTAAAAGAAATTCACCGAACCATGGATCTTGGGCAGCTGGAGGAAGCGGTGGCTTGCGTGCGGGCAGGCCGTAATATTCACCAGCACCTGGATTTGATTGCAGGGCTTCCTTTTGAAGATCTGGAAAGTTTTTCATCTTCCTTTGACCGGGTGTACCGCATGAAACCGAATCAGCTGCAGCTTGGATTTCTAAAGGTGCTTAAGGGTTCATGGATGGAGGAAAATAAAGCGTTCTATGGGCTGAAATTTACTTCGCGTCCGCCCTATGAGGTTTTGGAAACAAAGTGGCTGCGCTATCAGGATATTTTGTATCTTAAAAAGATTGAAGAGATGGTGGAGGTTTACTATAACAGCGGACAGTTTTCCTGGACGATTTCCTGCCTGGAGACTTTGTTTCTGCGCCCCATAGAGATATTTGCGGCGTTGGCAGACTGGTATAAGAAGGCCGGGCTTGAAGCGGTAAAGCACAGCCGCCAGGCCCGTTATGCCATTATCTTTTCTATGATTCAGCAGTGCTTTTCCGATAAGGTGGAAGTGTTCAGGGATGCCCTTACCATGGATGTCTATTTGCGCGAGAAGGCAAAGACAAGGCCGGAGTTTGCAAGGGAGCTTGCTCTTTATCGGGAGAGGATATGGCAGTTTTATCAGCAGGAGGAAAAAGAGAGACGATATCTGCCGGCCTACCGCGGGTTTGATTCCCGGCAGTTAGCGCGGATGACCCATCTGGAAGTGCTTGGAGATGGGAGGATGTTCCTTTTTGATTACCAGGCCCGCGATCCGCTGACGTATAATGCCCGGCTTGTTGAAATCCGTGAAGAGGACTATGATTAGGGCGGGAAGAAAGGGAAGGAAAAGGATGAGTGCAATGGTTAATTCCTATCTTGCCGTTGATCTTGAAACGACAGGGCTTGATCCGAAAAGAGAAAAAATTATCGAGATAGGAGCGCTGCGGGTTTTGGATGGGCAGGTGCAGGAAACTTTTCATACCCTGATTAATCCCCGGCGCAAATTGCGGTCAGAAACTATTGAATTAACGGGAATTACGGACGAGATGGTGGCATTGGCCCCGGATATTGAGGAGGTGATTGGGCGTTTTTTGACATTTAGCCAGGAGATTCCTTTAGTGGGACACAGGATTTTATTTGACTACAGCTTTTTAAAGCGGGCTGCCGTTAACCAAGGGCTAAAGTGGGAGCGGGAAGGCGTGGATACGCTGGAATTGTGCCGTGCTCTGATGCCGCCAGAGAAGAAAAAGAGCCTGCTTGCTGCCTGTGCCTATTATAAAGTGGAGGGTGGGGGATGGCACCGGGCATTAGCCGACGCCTGGCGGACGCATGAACTTTACCAAAAGCTTATGACAGGCCACGGGACAGAACATCCTGAGCGTTTTTTGGCTAAACGGCTGAGTTATCCGGTAAAACGGGAGCAGCCGGCATCAAAAAGACAAAAAGAACGCTTGCAGGAATTACTAAAATATCATAGAATAGAAGCACCTGTGCAAATTGACTATTTAACCAGAAATGAAGCATCCCGGCTGACGGATCAAGTGATATCTGCTTATGGAAGGTTAGGCACCGGAACAGGCCAAATGGATGGAGTACAGAAACCGAGGTGATTAGGATGATGAACATGCGTGATAATAAGACAAGAAAAATTGTATCGACGATAATTGTAGTTTTGCTGATTGCAGCAATGGTGGCACCTATGCTTCCCATGCTGCGCTGAGGTTGAGGAATTGTATGAGAAAAAAAGGGTTGGGAGCAGGGTCGTTTTTGATTGCTGCTGCTTTTAGTTTATTGGGCGTTATGCCTGCTGCCGGGGCCATCCGGCTTCCCGCGGGGGTGTCGGCGGATGATCAGACATTGGCGGGGCTGACCAGGGAGGAGGCAAAACAGGCAATTCAGACCTATATTGCCGCTCTGAGCGGTCAGCTGATTATTTTAAATATCCAGGGAAATCCAGCCGCGGCGACCGCCGGGGATTTGGGCCTTTACTGGAATAATGAAGAGGAAGTGGATCAGGTTATTGATGATTATGAAAACAGCAGCCTGCTCAAGCGGTATTTGATGGCGGCTGACTGGGAAAAGGAGCCAATGAGTATTCCGTTAGAGCTTTTTGTGCCTGACGGGGCAGTGCAGCTTTTTGTGGAACAAAGCTGTCAAAACCAGGGAATTGCCGGTCAGAATGCCACCATTATCCGGGAAAACGGTCAGTTTATCATAACGCCGGAGGTGATGGGGCTTGAGGTAGACGTGGAGGCCACCCAAAATGCCTTAAAACAGGCCCTTGCCGGGGGGTTAAAGCAGGAGATTGTCGTGGAAGCCATTATTCGGGAAAGTCAGCCCACGATAACAGCAGCACATTTGGGGACGATTCAGGATGTGCTGGGAAGCTTTTCCACGGATTTTTCCAGCAGTGGAAGCGCCCGATCCACGAATCTGTCCGTGGGGGCGGAAAAAATCGATGGTCATGTGCTGATGCCGGGAGAAACGCTGTCGGGTTATGCCTGTCTCCAGCCCTTTACTGTGGAAAATGGCTATCGGACAGCGGCAGCTTATGAAAATGGTCAGGTGGTGGACAGCATTGGCGGAGGTGTGTGTCAGATTGCAACCACGTTGTATAATGCAGCGCTGCTGGCAGAGTTGGAAATTACCCAGCGTCAGAATCATTCCATGACGGTGGGGTATGTGAAACCCTCGCAGGATGCAGCAATTGCAGGTACATTTAAAGATATCAAGGTGACGAATCCCTACAGCACCCCCATTTATATTGAGGGCTATACCAAAGGGAGGACATTAACCTTTACCATATATGGATTAGAGGTGCGGCCGCAAAACCGCAGTATACGTTTTGAATCAGAAACCTTAAGTACGGTGAATCCAGGCAATCCCAAGGAAGTACTTAATCCCGCTCTGGCTCCCGGAACACGCAGGCAGGTGCAGTCGGCTCACCGCGGACTAAAGTCCCGGCTGTGGAAGGTGGTTACGGTGGACGGTGTGGAGACGGAGAGGATTTTGCTGAGTACGGATACGTATAATGCTTCTCCGGCGATTGTACAGGTGGGGCCGGCAGTTTCTGCACCTGTGCAGCCACCCCAGCCGGTTGCTCCTGTGCTTCCCCAGCCTGAAGTGCCGGTGGTGCTTCCTCAGCAGCCTGCGGTTGCTGAACCAGGCAATGGAGCACAGGAGAGCGCAGCCCTGCCTCTGCCCCTGCCGGAAGCAGACATTGCCCTTCCGGTCCCGCCGCAGATTCTGGAACCAGGTGCAGCGGTGCCGTAGAAGGCGGTTTGCCGATAAGTTAAAAAGGGGCGGATAAGATGACAGAAAAAAGAGAAGTAAAAGATGGGCCTAGCGGTATCCTGGAGGTTAGGACAGGAGGTTCCCCAAAAGCTGAAACAGTTGACGGGACAGAGGTAAAACCAGGGGATGTTTTGGTGATAGCCGGTTCTATCGGGCAGCTTGGGGCAAGGGCTCTTTTGGAGGCAAGGAAGGAAGAACTTTCGACCTGGTTTTCGCCGGAATACAGGGAGCAGGCCTTGCTGAACAGGGAAAAACAGCTTGGAGGAGTACTTGATGTACTAAAAGGGTGGGGAGAGAGTTTTGGTATATCCGGGGTGCAGGCAGTGGGGGAAGGAGGAATTTTCCGGGCAATTTGGGAGTTATCCGGGGAATACGGTGTCGGGGTTTCTTTTTCGCTTCGCTGCATCCCCATTCGGCAGTGGGTGATTGAAGTGTGTGAGCGCTGCGGGGTTAACCCTTATCGCCTGTGGTGCGGAAACTGCCTGCTGCTGGCGGCACAAAGAGGGTGGCAGCTGGCGCAGGCATTGAAAGAGATGGGAATAGAGGCAGAAGTGATTGGTGCAGTGGAGGGCGGCATTGCCCGGAAAATCGGTCATGGGGACGAAACCGGCTATCTGGAGAGACCCAGGGAAGATGAACTGTACCGGCTGCTGGGAAAAGACGCGGCAATACAGATGATGGAAACCGTGATTTGGGAATAGAATACGAGGAGGAACAGGCATGAGAGAGAAGATTCTGGCAGTAATTGAAAAGAATAGCCGGATTGATATTAAGGATCTGGCGATTCTTTTAGGAGAAAGCGAGGTTGCTGTGGCAAATGAAATTGCCCAGATGGAAAAGGAGCATGTTATCTGCGGTTATCATACATTGATTAACTGGGATAATACAAGCGACGAGAAAGTAGTTGCCCTGATTGAGGTGAAGGTGACGCCGCAGAGAGGGATGGGCTTTGATAAGATTGCCGAGAGAATTTATCAGTACAGTGAGGTAAATGCCGTGTATTTGATGTCTGGCGCCTATGATTTTACTGTATTTATCGAAGGAAAAACGATGCGTCAGGTGGCACAGTTTGTTTCGGAGAGATTGTCGCCGATGGAATCGGTGTTAAGTACCGCAACGCATTTTGTGCTGAAAAAATATAAGGACCATGGGACGGTAATTGCGGCTCCGGTTCAAGACGAAAGGATGCTGATTACCCCATGAGAAATCCATTATCTGATAAGGTGACTGCCCTGGAGCCGTCAGGAATACGAAAGTTTTTTGATATTGTCAGCGAGATGAAGGACGCGGTTTCCCTTGGTGTGGGGGAGCCGGATTTTGACACACCATGGCATATCCGCGAGGAGGGAATTTATTCTCTGGAAAAGGGACGAACCTTCTATACATCAAATGCCGGGTTAAAAGAGCTGCGGGAGGAAATCAGCAAGTATTTAAGCCGCAGAATCGGTGTAAATTACGATCCCCTTCATGAGGTGATGATTACTGTCGGGGGGAGCGAGGCCATCGACGGAGCACTCAGGGCTATGGTAAATCCCGGAGATGAAGTGCTGATTCCCCAGCCCAGCTTTGTTTCCTATGAGCCGTGTACGATTATGGCGGATGGAAAGCCGGTAATTATTGAACTGGAAGAAAAGGATCAATTTAAGCTTACAAAGGAAAAACTGCTGGAAAAGCTGACGCCAAAGACCAAGATTTTGGTGATGCCCTTCCCCAATAATCCCACCGGGGCCATTATGGAAAGAGATGAGATGGAAGAGATTGCCAAAATTGTGGTGGAAAAGGATTTATTTGTGATTTCGGATGAGATTTATTCTGAACTCTGCTACCGTGGCGAACCGGTTTCCATCGCTTCATTTCCGGGAATGAGGGAAAGAACAGTGGTGATTAACGGTTTTTCCAAAGCCTATGCGATGACGGGCTGGCGCTTGGGCTATGCATGTGCTCCGTCAAATATCCTGGCGCAGATGCTGAAGATTCACCAGTTTGCCATTATGTGTGCGCCGACTACCAGCCAGTATGCGGCAATTTCCGCATTAAAGAACGGGGATAAGGATGTGGAAATGATGCGTGAGTCCTATAACCAGCGCAGGCGTTTCCTGCTTCATGCTTTTGCTGAGATGAAGCTGGACTGCTTTGAGCCGTTTGGCGCTTTCTATGCTTTCCCCAGTATTAAGCGCTTCGGCATGACTTCTGAGGAGTTTGCCAACCGCCTTCTTCGGGAGGAGAAGGTGGCAGTTGTCCCTGGAACAGCATTTGGACGCTGCGGAGAGGGCTTTTTAAGGATTTCCTATGCCTATTCCCTGGAGAGTTTAAAGGAGGCGCTGGGACGTCTGGCGCACTTTGTTCGAAGGCTGGACGGATGCTGATGCGAAAGTATTTGACAGGATAAGGAAGAAAGATAATGAATATTGTGCTTTATGAGCCGGAGATGCCCGCAAATACGGGAAATATCGGACGAACCTGTGTAGCGACGCAGACCAGGCTTCATTTAATTGAACCGCTGGGCTTTAAGCTGAATGAAAAGGCGGTGAAAAAAGCCGGGCTGGATTACTGGGATAAGCTGGATGTCCGGGTATATTGTAATTTTGAAGAGTTTTTGGAACAAAATCCTGGTGCCAGGCTTTATCTTGCGACGACAAAGGCGAAAAAAACTTATACGGAGGTTAATTACGATCCGGACGCCTTTTTGATGTTCGGGCCGGAGAGCCGGGGGATACCGGAGGAGATTTTGGTCCGTTATCCCGAAGTTTGTATCCGTATTCCCATGTGGGGGGAAATCCGTTCCCTGAATTTATCCAATTCTGCAGCAATTATTCTTTACGAAGCCCTGCGCCAAAACGGTTTTTCGGGGATGACAATGGAAGGAAACCTCCATTATCTCACCTGGTAAAAAATTAAAATGAATAAATTACCTGCCTGTTGCCTATAATAGAAAAAAAGTACAGGCAGGTTTTTTATGAGTGTATTGGATTATTTAAGTGCCCGGTCGAGACCGGAAATCTTTTATTATAATACCCGACCGGAATACCATCCCCATCGACTGGCAAAAAAGCTGGCAGAGCTGATTCGCGAGGAGATGCGGGGCGGAAAGCAAGGCATTGTGTTTCTCTGTATAGGAACCGATCGCTCGACCGGGGATAGCCTGGGGCCATTGATTGGTCACAAGCTGTTGGAGCGCAGTCAGGAAAATGCAGGTTTTCGGCAGGCGGCGGTGTTCGGCACCCTGGATCGGCCTGTTCATGCGATGAATCTTGAACAATACCACGCTTTTGTAAGGAAAAACTTCCCTGGTCGGGTTATCGTTGCTATTGATGCTTCGGTGGGAAACCGGGAGCATGTGGGCTATGTTACTCTGGGAAAAGGGGCGTTAAAGCCGGGGCTTGGAGTGAGTAAAAACTTAAGCGAGGTTGGCGATATTTTTATTACTGGAATTGTCGGCGGGTGTACAAGCTTTGACCCGGTAATGCTGCAAAGTATCCGCCTTTCGATTGTGATGCGTCTGGCTGACTGTATCTGTGAAAGTATTTGTCTTGTCGAAAATTTATGGGATTTTCCTTCGGTAGTTTGACAATTTTTTTAATTTCCATGTGTTATGCTGGTTTCTAATCATTAAGCAGCAGATGTTTTGCTGTGAAAAAGGAAAGCAGGGTGAATCTATGGGTGAATTATATGAACCGTATCCAAAGCTGCCGAAAAATATCCGGCAAATCGGAGAGCGGGATGATATTGTCAGAGTCTATGCAGAGGATTATGTAAATACGTACCTGAAACGTTTATTTCCAGTCGCCGGACAAGACCTGCGGGCAGGCCTTCTTCTGGGAAATATCGAAGAACATGGAGGCATACCCTATGTTTTTATCGACGGCGCTCTGGAAATGGAAGGTGTGACCCAGGAAGGAGAGAAAGTTGTTTTTTCTGATGAAGCGTGGAAACGTGCATATCAGACCATTGAAGAAATGTTTCCCAAACGTACCGTCCAGGGATGGTTTTTATGCGGTGCTATGGGCAGCCAGCTCAGTCCCTTAAATTATTGGAAGCAGCACAGTCAGTATTTTGCCGGGAAAAATAAATTAATGTATTTAAACAGCGCTCTGGAAGGCGAGGAGGCCCTGTACATAACTTCCAGTGATGGATTTTACAAGCTTCGCGGCTACTGCATTTACTATGAGAGAAATCAGATGATGCAGGACTATATGGTGATGAGGAAGGAAAATCAAAGGGTGGAGGACGGAGGAAGCGATCCGGTTATTCGAAATTTCCGCAGAAAAATGGAACAGAAGAAAGAGCATGCAAACGACCAGAGCCGGACAATCCAGCTCTTAAAGGGGATGTGCGGCTGTCTGGCTGTTTTGGCGCTTGCCGGAGGCGTGGCTGCCTTTAATAGTGCGGAAAAAATGCGGGATATGGAAGCTGTTATGGTATCTGTTCTTCCTGAAGCAGAATCGCTTTGGGATTCCGGGAAATCCCGTATTACCCAGATTGGCGGCAATGCCGCCGGACAAGCTTCATCCGGTCAGCCGTTAAGTGGTGAAAAGGAAAACAATCAAAGTTCGGGGAAAAATGTTTCCGGTATTATTATCGAAGAGGCTGCCGGTGACGTATTTCCCATTGCCGGTGCAGATTCCGTTGAACCGCAAAATCAAACCAAACTGCCAGAAAGCCAGGGGGAGGTAAGACAGGAGAGTACTTCTGGTGTGCAGCAGGAAAGTAAGGCCAAGGAAATAGAACATAAAGAAGCTGAGCTTAAAGAAACTGAACTTAATGGAACTAAACGTAAAGAAACGGAATATGAAGAGTCCAAATATCAAGAGACGGAGAATAAAGAAACTAAGCAAACAACAGACGGGACAGGAGAAGCATCAAAAGAAAGCGGACAAGCGGCAGGTGGAACAGCAGAAGCATCAAAAGAAAGCGGACAAGCAGCAAATGGGACAGCAGAAACAGTAAAAGAAACTGTGCAGACAAAAGCGGAGGGCGAACAAGCCCAAGCAGCCAATTCCGCGCAGGCTGCGCCCGTCCGTCAAAAGGAGCCCAAGCCGGGTCAGGGAGTTTATGTGGTACAACAGGGAGAAACCCTTTATGGAATTTGTTTTAAGCTTTATCAAAACATAAATCGGGTAGATGAAATTTGCGAAATTAATGGAATAACGGATGTCAATATGCTGGAGGCAGGGTTTAGGTTAATTGTTCCATAATTGACAGACAAGCTGAAAAAGATAGTGCACTCCCCTGAAAAATGTTGTATACTAAGATAGCATACGAACATTTATGATGAAACAACAGCATTCAAAAAAATGTACTATTATTTCCTACCATACGAGGAGCACATGCTTATGGATGATATGAAAGTTTTAAACCGCGAGATGAAGAAGCAACAGCTTCGGCGGCAAATTGTTCCTAATCCCGCGGATGTACATATAAAAAACCTGCCGCCTCATGAAGAAGAAAGCCGAAGCGGTTTTTGGGCAGGGTTTTTCCGCCATAAAATCATTTTTCTTATCCTTCTTCTTTTTCTTATCGGTGCAGCCGGGAGCCTGTTTTATTGGCAGCGCTATCACCAGTATACAGAATATGCCGTTTCCTGGGAAGAGGATTTACTTAGCGGAGATAACGATATTACAGCGGAGAGCAGCTTTGTCGGCTATATTGATTTTGGCGCCAATGTGGTTAAATACACAAAAGATGGTGCAACCTATATCGATGCCAGAGGAAAAAAGGTTTGGACACAGCCCTATGAAATGAAATCACCGGCGGCAGTGGTGAACGGAGAGTACATTGCCATTGCCGATCAGCAGGGAAATACAATTGTGATTTGTGACCGCAACGGGCATCAGGGGACGGCGACTACACTTCTGCCAATTACCAAGGCCAGTATTTCCGCTAAAGGCGTGGTGGTGGCGATATTGGAGGATTCCAAGTCAAATTATCTTTTTTGGTTTCATAAGGATGGTACACCCCTGGATATTAAAATAAAAACCAGGTTATCCGGCGACGGGTACCCGCTGGATTTAAGCGTTTCGCCTTCAGGGGATCAGGTGATTTGTTCTTATGTATATATGAATAACGGAAGGATGGACAATCGGGTTATTTTTTATGATTTTTCAGAAATTGGGAAAAATGTATCAGCAAAAAGGCTTGTCGGGGGCTTTGAAGAGCCGTTTACAGGGACCCTTGTTCCCAGGGTTCGTTTTTTGACGGATACGTATTCTTTTGCCTGTTCGGATAAGGGTCTGACCTTTTTCAGCTCGAAAAATCTGGCTTCGCCGGAATTGCTGTCCCAGGCGGAAATTGCAGGGGAGATTAATACTCTGTTTTATTCTGAGAATTATGTGGGTGTCATTGCTCTGACGGGGGAAGGGGAAAACCCTTATCGAATGGAAGTTTTCCGCCAGGATGGGAGTATGGTGATGAAGAAAGAATTTAACTTTTCTTATCAGCATGCTTCCGTCAGCGGCGATCAGATACTGTTGTGGAATGAAAACAGCTTTCAGGTCTACAATATGGCAGGAACCAGACGTTTCGATGGTTCCTTTGAGGATGCGATTGAACATATAGCCACAGGGAGATTTTCCAACAGCTATATTTTAACCAGTCCGCAGAAAATGCGGGAGATTACATTACAAAGGTAGGAGGAAGATACCATGGAAAAGAAATGTATTGGAATTGATGTTGGGGGGACGACGGTAAAGATCGGAGTCTTTGGCATTGACGGAAAGCTGCTGGAGAAATGGGAGGTTCCCACCAGGAAGGAAGAGGACGGGAAGTATATTCTTTCGGATGTTGCTGCTTCAGTACAGGAAAAGCTGAAAGCGCTTGGTATTGGTATGGGCGAGGTAGTGGGAGCGGGAATCGGTGTTCCGGGTCCGGTGATGCCGGACGGCTACGTGGAGGTTTGTGTAAACCTTGGCTGGAAGGACAAAAATCCGCAGAAGGAGCTGAGTCAGCTTTTGGGGATACCCATACTTAGTGGCAATGATGCCAATGTGGCGGCCCTGGGTGAGATGTGGCAGGGCGGAGGCAAAGGTTATAAGGATATCGTGATGGTTACGCTGGGAACCGGCGTGGGCGGCGGTGTAATTTTAAATGAAAAAATTGTGGCAGGGCGGCACGGTCTGGGCGGCGAGATTGGTCATATTCATGTGCGGGATGAAGAAAAGGAATACTGCAACTGCGGCGGACAGGGCTGTCTGGAGCAGGTGGCCTCCGCGACCGGGATTGCCAGAGAAGCGAGACGGATGATGGCAGCGGGTACAGAGGAATCCGCGATGCGTAAATTTGGCGATGCGCTTACAGCTAAAGATGTGCTGGACTGCGCGAAGACCGGAGATGCGCTGGCGAATGCAGTGATGGAGACTGTCAGCCGTTATCTCGGTCTGGTGCTGGCACAGGTGGCGCTGACGGTTGATCCCGAAGCCTTCGTTATCGGCGGCGGCGTGTCAAAGGCAGGCCCCTTTTTGTTAGAGGGAATCCAGAAATATTATGATAAGTATACGGTGATTTCAGAAAACAAGGGAATCATTACACTGGCAAAGCTGGGCAATGACGCAGGCATTTATGGGGCGGCGCGCCTGGTGCTGGGATAAATAGCAGATAAAAAAGAGGTGCTGCGGCGTGAACAAAAGTCCGGTTGCAGACCTCTTTTTATTTTTCCTTTTTGTAACATCAGAATGCGCAGATAACAGGAACGGTTTTTAGGTACAGCCAGGCTTACTTTGGCGCCCAGGCTCCATTTTCATCTACATAGTGTCCGTCGGGGGTAAGCGTATCCTTAAGCATCTTACCATTACTTCCCACATAGTAGCGCTGTTCTATCCACTGATCGGTGAGGATATAACCGGAAGCGTCAAAATAATACCAGTCGCCGTCAATCTCCCGCCAGCCAAGCATGGGAATCTCGCCGGTAATAAACTGATACCAGCGTCCGCCTTCGTCTTCAAACCACTGACCGCGAATGCCAAGATCGGGTGAAGCATTCTGCCGGATATAGGCAAGCTTGGCTTCGTCAACGGTCATGACCGGGGAAGTTACCCATTCGCTGCCTTTGGTTTTTTTATACAGGCCGTTTGCACGCACCTGGAATACGTAATCTCCAGGTTTAGTAATCTTCGTGGAAAGGTTAAATACGGGCTGTTCTGTTTTCGGAGAACTGGCTACAGACATATTTTCCCCGTTATAACGGATACGGACAGAATAACTTCCTGCGCCGTTTACCGGCTGCCAGCTGGCTACACCGTTTTCATGCCAGGTTAAGCCTTCGGGTTCGTCCAGTTCACCTTCGCCTAAGTCCTTTAAACGTACCGATACGGTCATGGTTGCATTGCTGTTAGTTCTGGCGGCTTCGACAAAGGAAGCGCCTTCGCCCTGCAGAGTAAAATACTTGCTTTTAATGCTGGAAAAATAATAATCCTCCGCTGCATTAAGGACAACGATAGCATAAGGATAGGGTGACGCCTCAGAACCGCTGGGGTACAGCGTTACCTTATCGATCAAATAACCTTCGCTGTTGGCATCTACATCTAATTGCGACCAGTCGTCGTCATTTAAAGAAAAGCTTAACGACACCTGATCAACTTTTTCCCGGGCCAGAGCATCGGACGGGGAAAATACGGTGAATAAACCCGCCAGCAAGAGGGCGGGGACAGAAAAAGATAAACGTTTCAACATTACTTCCCTCTTTTCAAACTATTTTTGGTGGTGTGGCTCTGTACTGCCTTTATTATAACATACGTAAGAAAAATATGGGAGTTTTTTTCTTGCGTATTATTTACATTTTCTTTAAGGTTAAGGAGCTGTACGGGGGAGGCTGAAGATAAACTCACTTCCCACGCCTTCGGTGCTGATAACGTCGATATTTTCCCCGTGCGACTGAATGATTTCCTTAACAATACAAAGCCCCAGTCCGGTTCCGGTTTTATCTTTTCCGCGGGACAAATCCGACTTATAAAATCGATCCCATATTTTTTTCACACTTTCTTTGGGGATGCCGATGCCGGTATCCTTGACGGAGATAAAGATTTTTTCGTAGTGCGGGTAGGCCTGGATATAAATAACCGCGTTTTTATGGCTGAATTTAATGGCATTGTCAATTAAATTATATAAAACCTGCTGGATTTTACCTAGGTCGCCGTAGACCATCTGAATATTATCTCCAAAGGTCAGATCAAAGGAAAGTTCCTTCTTCATGCAGATCACCTCAAACGAAGCTGCGGTATCTTTAATAACCCGGTTAATATCAAAGCTGGTTCGGGTTAGTTTACCCTTACTGTCCAGGGAATTTAAAGTTAAAAGTCCCTGTGTCAGTTTATTTAAGCGCTCTGTTTCAGCAATGACCCTGGTCAGATATTTTTCCTGCATTTCCTGGGGAATCGTGCCGTCAATGATGGCTTCTAAGTAGCCCTTGATGGAGGTTAAGGGGGAACGGAAGTCGTGGGAGACATTGGCAATAAAGTTTCTCTGGTATTCCTCCATTCGGTTCAGCTCATCGGACATGTAATTTAAGGTATTGGATAAATAGCCCATCTCATCCTGGGAATCCAGCTGAATCCGGTAATCTAAATTCCCTGATGCATATTCATTTGCTCCGGCAGTAATTTTCTTTAAGGGGAAATAGACTGTCTGGGTGAACACGATAAGGATAATCAGGGACAGGGCAAAGATAATGGCGCTGGTAATGTAAAGGATATTTAAAATCCCGTCCCGCGAGGCAGAAAGCTGGCTTAGGGGCATGTGAATCAGGACGTAGCCATAGGTTCGGTAATTGGCGGCAATGGGGGCGGATACGCTGAGAACATCGTAGGGGAAGGCCCCATAGAAATTCCCAAGGCCGTAGTTGCGGTTCCCAATCGCCGTCGGATCAAAATCCACAGAAAGCCCTTTACGAGCTCCGCCGCTGCTGTCGGCAGTGACGGTTCCATTGCGGTTAACCACCCAAATCTCCGACTGAAGGGCCGGAGAAAAGGTGGAAAGCTGTGTGGTCATCTGCGACAGGGATACATTTTTTCCATTATAAACGGCACTGTATTCAGTGGCAAGCTGGTTGGCTTCATCATAGAGAAGATCCGCCCGTTCGGCAAGAAGATGCTCATAGGTCATTTTGGAAGAAAAGGTGCTGATAATTAAAAAACCCAAGAGACCAAAGAGCAGGTAGCCGAAAATAAACTTATAGTAAAGAGAGCGTTTCATCGCTTAACCTCGAATTTGTAGCCGATACCCCAAACGGTGGACAAGGCCCAGTTTTTGTGATCTTTGATTTTTTCCCTGAGCCGCTTGATATGGACATCCACTGTCCTGGTATCGCCAATATATTCATAACCCCATATATGATCCAGAAGCTGTTCCCTGGTAAATACCTGGTTGGGGGAGGAAGAGAGGAAGTATAACAATTCCAGCTCCTTTGGGGGCATCTCAATGGAATGGCCCATGTAAATAACAGAGTAATTGGTCAGGTTGACAATTAAATCCGGGTATTCGACGTACTCTCCCTGTTGGTCGCTGGCTAATGACGGGGTCTGAGCGGCAGCCTGGTAGCGGCGAAGCACGGCTTTTACCCTGGCAACCAGTTCCTTCGAGTCAAATGGTTTGATCATATAATCGTCAGCACCCAGCTCCAGCCCCAGCACCTTATCAAAAATTTCTCCTTTAGCGGAGAGCATAATGATGGGAACCTGGGAGGTCATCCGAAGCTCCCGGCAGACCTGGTAGCCGTCCATGCCGGGAAGCATTAAATCTAATAAAATTAAATGGGGCTTAAAAACCGGAAAGGTGCGAAGCGCCTCCTCTCCATCGCCTACGATCTGTGTTTCGTAGCATTCCTTCATCAGGTAAAGGGAAATTAATTCTGCAATATTAGCGTCATCGTCAACAATAAGGATTCGCTGTTTTTCTGCCAAGGATGATTCCTCCTTCTATCGCTGGCTGCTATTTAAAAGTAACAATGGTAACGCCGCTGTCGCCTTCGCCGAACTCGCCCAGGCGGAAGTCCTTGACATTTTTCTGGCGTTTTAAATACTTGTGGATGCCGGCTTTAAGCGCACCGGTTCCCCGCCCATGGACCACACGGACCGAAGGCAGGTGTGACAGGTAGGCATCATCTAAATATTTATCCAGCAGGAAGCAGGCTTCATCTACATTCTTTCCGATAAGATTAATTTCCGGGGAAATCGAAGCTGATTTGGAAACCTGGATGCGGCTTTTTCCGCTTCCGCCGCCTCGCTTAAGGCTTTCTGTCCCTGCGCCGGTAACTTCCTGCTCGTGAAGAAGTTCCAGATCTTTGATATTGACCAGGGAGCGAAGGATACCCATTTGTACATATAAATCGCCTTTTTCATTAGGCAGGGTGCTGACCGTTCCATTTAAGTTCATGGTCAGAACCTTTACCCCGTCGCCGATTTTCAGCTTCTTGGGAGAAATGGGCTTTTGTGGTCCTTTTTGCTTAATGGCCAGTTTTTGATCGGTATCTTTAAGTTTACTGCGGAGTTTTTCCCGCTCAGCTTCCAGCTGGCGCTGGAGACCGGACTCGGAAGAAAGCTTATTTATCTGCTTAATGGTCTGGTCAGCCGTTTCCTTGGCTTCCCGAAGAATCCGCTGCGCTTCCTCGTTGGCATTTCGGATTAGTTTATCCCTTCGCTCATCCAAGCGCTCTTCCTTTTGGCGCAGCCGGGCTTTGAGCTGGGAAATTTCGTTTTTATAGGCCTGGATTTCCTCCTGTTCCTTTTCCACTGTCTGCCGGCTTTCTTCCAGATGAGCCAGGAGATCTTCAAATGCTTCATCCTCTTCTTCCAGATGGGTTTTTGCTTCCTCAATAATAAAATCGGGGAGACCAAGCTTTTTTGAAATGGCAAAGGCGTTACTTTTGCCGGGAATACCAATCAGCAGGCGATAGGTGGGCTGCAGCGTTTCTACATTAAATTCGCAGCAGGCATTTTCCACACCGGGAGTAGAAAGGGCGAATACCTTTAACTCGCTGTAATGGGTGGTCGCCATCGTCCGGCACTGCATCCGGTGGAGAAAGCTTAAGATAGCGATTGCCAGAGCTGCGCCCTCTGTCGGGTCTGTTCCGGCCCCCAGTTCATCAAACAGACAGAGGGATCGGCTGTCAGCCTGTTCTAAAATACGAACAATATTTGTCATATGGGCGGAGAAGGTACTTAAACTTTGCTCAATGCTCTGCTCATCTCCAATATCGGCAAATACTTCGGTAAAAACGGAAAGTTCTGAACCATCAAAGGCTGGAATATGCAATCCTGCCTGCCCCATCAGGGTGAAAAGGCCGACCGTTTTTAAAGAAACCGTCTTTCCTCCGGTGTTTGGGCCGGTGACAATAAGCAGATCAAAGTTTTTTCCCAGCGTTACCGTGATGGGAACTACCTTCTGCGGATCGAGCAGCGGATGCCGCCCGTCTTTGATTAAAATAAAGCCCTGATCGTTAAACTTTGGCTGGCTTGCCTTCTGGTGCCGGGCAAGGCCTGCCTTGGCAAAGATAAAATCCAGCCGGGCTAAAAGCTCCTGGTTGATGCGAAGTTCTTCCAGGTAAGGGCTGATTTGATTACTTAACGAAGCCAGCACAGCTTCAATTTCTTTCTGTTCGGCAATTTCCAGCTCGCGCATTTCATTATTCAGCTTAATCACCGCCATCGGTTCAATAAACAGGGTAGAACCTGTTGAAGACTGGTCATGAACCATGCCGGGAACCTGGTTTTTATATTCGGATTTAATAGGAAGGCAATAGCGTCCGTCCCGCATGGTAATCACAGCATCCTGAAGATAGGAGCGGTGGGCATTCAGCAGGGAATTTAACTGGGTGTGCAGGCGGTCGGCAGCGTTTTTCATCGCTCTGCGAACCTTGTGCAGGCCGGGGCTGGCGTCGTCACTGACTTCCTCTGCTGAGATAATACAGCGTTTAATTTCATTGTTTACCGGGGTAAGGGGTTCAAGACCCTGAAAAAGTGCTTCCAGGGAATCGTCTGGCAGTTCACTATCCTCGTGCCGACCATAGTTTTTCGCCCGGGCAGAAACCGTTAAAATCGCACTGACTGCCAGAATTTCCGCGATGCTTAAAGCACTGCCGATTTCCAGGCGTTTGAGTGAGGCGGAAATGTCCTTGCAGCCGGAAAAGGATAGGCTGCCTTTCATGCGGATGCGGTCTAAGGCGTCTGCGGTTTCCTGCTGCTCCTGACAAATCTGGTCAAGCTCTGTAAAGGGCAGAAGAGATTGGCAGAGCGACTTGCCCAGGGCTGAGGTTGCGTATTCCTCCAACTGGGCAATGATTTTATCATATTCTAAAATCTGTAATGCTTTTTGATTCATGATTTTCCTTTCCTGAGAAATATTTAACAAAGCCTGTATGCGTTTGTTTTCTGCAAATTTTTTAGGGGCCTTATCGGATGAAGCGCTTTTGCGGCTGATTAGAATTATAACATAAAACATAAATTCCCGAAACCCCTAACTCTTTTTCTTGCATAAATCTGGGAAGAAAAGTATAATAGGAAGAGTACACAGGGAAATAAAGGAGGTGTTTTCGTTGCCGGAGAAAAACCAGATGGGAAAAGGGCCAGAAAAACGTCATTTTATTCATGAAAAGATAGTCAAGCCTAAGCTTACCCGTTTTCAGATCCTACGCCGTTTACTGTTTCTGGGATGCGGTGCAGTTCTTTTTGGTTTTTTGGCAGCAGTGACCTTTGCTGTATCGGAACCATGGGCAAAGAAATTTCTGGCAGAACCAGAGACGACGGAAAGTTCTTCGGTTTCGATTCCCACGGATGAGCCGGAGACAACACCAGCGCCCACGACGACTGCACCTCCAAAGGAAACGAAAGAGGAGGAGAGCGAGACAGCACCGATTGAAGAGGTGATACG
This sequence comes from uncultured Lachnospiraceae bacterium, assembly GCA_910584785.1. GTDB lineage: Bacteria > Bacillota > Clostridia > Lachnospirales > Lachnospiraceae > Caccovicinus. The sequence continues at coordinate 125,615 of CAJUDX010000002.1, forward strand.
AAACGAGATGGAACGCTATCCGTTCGGCGCAGAAGACTTACTATCGATGTACGGCGGTTTTAATGAACTGGTACAGGATACGAATAAGGGAATTGTTACGATACATTCGGTAAAAACGCAGACGGATTGGTTTGATAATTCGGTAGAAATTGCAGGTCAATATGCGGGGGCAGTGATTGCTGCTACACCAGAAGAATTTTTTGTACTTACGCCGCGGGAGGCGGTTTCGGATGCCGAGGCGATAGAGGTAACACTTTCTGACGGAAGCCCTGCTCTGGCCCAGCTAAAGGGAGTGGATAAGGTATCCGATATGGCTGTTCTGCGGGTGGATATCTCTACTCTGGAAGACAGTGCAAAGGAAGGAATTAAAGTACTGGAACTGGGTAATTCCTATGCGGTAAAGCCGGGAGATCTGATATTTACAGCCGGAGCACCGGCGGGGATGATTTTTTCAAACAGTATAGGTACGGTTTCCTATGTGGCGAAAAATGTAGCTGTCGTGGACGGGAACAGTCGCCTGTTCTATACAGAAGCATCAGGGCAGGCTGACCAGGGAACCTTTTTGTTTAACACTAAGGGTCAGGTGATTGGCTGGGTTACGGATGATTACCGCGCGGAAGGAGACTATATGACTGTGGTTCGGGCATTGTCCGATTATAAGTCGGTATTGGAAAAGCTGTCGAATGGGATTACCGCGCCCTATCTGGGCATCATGGGACAGGAGGTGCCGGAGAGCAAGCGGCAGGAGGGGATGCCCCTGGGTATTTACATCAGCCGGGCCATTGCGGACGGTCCGGCATATAATGCCGGAATACAAAGCGGGGACATTCTGACAAAACTAGGGGAAAACAGCATTGTGACAATGCGGGATTTCCAAAATTATCTGGATAAGCTGAAAACCGGAGAGAATGTTATCGTACAGATTCAGCGCTTTGACCGCGAGGAATATGTGGAGATGGAGTATGAGGTTACGGTTGGGGCAAGGTAAGGGAAATTAATTTAAAAATTCGTGCAATAATGCACAGGGAAGGGATTAGGATGATGAAGTATATTGAATCGTTTAAGGAGGGGCTGCACACTTCGGATATTTATTTGTGTAAAAATAAGCAGATTGCTCTGACTAAAAGCGGGAAGGAGTATGGAAATCTGCTGCTGCAGGATAAGACAGGGACAATCGATGGAAAAATATGGGACTTACACTCCCCTGGGGTGGGAAGCTTTGAAACCCTGGATTATGTGCAGGTGGAAGCTGATGTTACCCTGTTTCAGGGGTCCTATCAGCTGAATATTAAACGTATCCGCAAGGCGGCAGCTGGGGAGTATGTGGAAGCAGATTATCTTCCGGTTTCCAAGAAAAATATTGATAAGATGTACAAGGAGCTGCTTGGTTATGGAAGAACAATAAAAAACCCCTATTTAAGTCAGCTGGTGCTGGGTTTTTTTGAAAATGCGAAGTTTGCCAGAATGTTCAGCTTTCATTCGGCTGCCAAGAGCGTCCATCATGGTTTTGTTGGAGGTTTGCTGGAGCATACGCTGAGTGTAACGAAAATGTGTGATTACTATGCTTCCTATTATCCGCAGCTGAACCGGGATCTTCTGCTTACAGCGGCGATGTTTCATGATATTGGTAAGCTAAAAGAATTATCCACCTTTCCTGAAAATGACTATACGGACGACGGGCAGCTGTTAGGGCATATTGTGATTGGGACAGAGATGCTTGGCGATAAGATACGAACGATTTCCGGCTTTCCGCCTAAGCTGGCACTGGAGTTAAAGCACTGCATTTTGGCTCATCACGGGGAGCTGGAATATGGTTCACCGAAAAAACCTGCCCTGCTTGAGGCCCTGGCATTAAACTTTGCAGATAATACCGATGCTAAAATGGAAACCATGATTGAAGCATTAAATGCCGGCGGGGAAAATACAGGGTGGCTGGGATATAACCGGCTGTTGGAAACGAATATTCGAAAAACGGAAGGGTAGTAACTGGTCGGCAGGTTAAAGATATGTTGCAGTCTGAAAGCAGATGGCGGGTTAAAAATATGCTGCAGTTTGAAAGCAGATGGCAGGTTAAAAATATGCTGCAGTCTGAAAGCAGATGGCAGGTTAAAGATATGCTGCAGTCTGAAAGCAGATAGCAGGTTAAAATAGCAGACTGACGAAAAAATAGGCTGTTTCTGTCTTGCACAGTGGTTTGGTTCTGAGGTCAAAACCCTGTGATAAAGAAACAGCCTGTCCTATATGGGAAAGCGTTCTACTTTCATCGATGGAGATGCCCATAGAGTAAAGGGGTTATCCGTTTTGTGAGTTGGGACGCTTTTATTGTTAGTCGGGAGCGGCAGTCGGTCGCGCGCTTTTTTGACCACCGCCCCCATTTTTATGTAGTACTCCGAAACATTTCGGGTTTAATATACAGAATCGTGTTCTGCTGAGTGAAAAGCTTCGGTAGAACTTTTATGTGTTTAAGTATAGTGGATAATTGTGGATAAATTATGGAAAATATATGAAAGAAAAATAAAATTAATTACAAAATTATGTATGTTAAATACAAAGGTTGTTAGTTCTGGCTAAGATAGAACAATGCGGGAAGGGAGAATAAGGGATGCTGGAGAAAAATGAGCAATTTTTTGTGGAAATTAAAGATATCAGCGAGGACGGCGCAGGCATTGGAAAGACCGATGGCTTTACCTGGTTTGTCAAGGATACAGTAATTGGGGATGTGGTGGAAGCAAAGGTGATGAAGAAGAAAAAGAACTACGGATTTGCCCGGCTGGTGCGGGTGATAACTCCTTCACCGGATCGGGTGGAACAGAAGTGCCCGGTGGCAAGGGCCTGTGGGGGATGCCAGCTGCAGTCGATGGAGTATAAGGCGCAGTTAAGGTTTAAGGAGAGAAAGATTTATGGGCACCTGACGAGAATTGGCGGGGTGGAAAACCTGGTTCTGCCGGGGGAAGCGAGGTCTGGAAAAGAAGGTGTGGCTGGCGAAGGAGAATCCATACTGGAGATGGAACCAATCCTTGGGATGGAAAATCCGTGGCGTTATCGGAATAAGGCACAGTTTCCCTGTGGAAGGAATAAAGATGGGAAGATAGTTTTTGGATTTTATGCGGGCAGGACACATGCAATCATTGAACAAAAAGACTGTGTACTGGGGATTGAGGAAAATGGAAAGATTTTAGAGATTATTGGGGAGTTTATGGAGAAATTTGGAATTGAACCCTATGATGAACAGGGACATTCGGGGTTGGTGCGCCATGTGCTGATCCGCAAGGGATTTAAGACAGGAAAGATTATGGTTTGCCTGGTGATTAACGGGGATAAGCTAACGCACGGGGAAGAACTGGTCAGGCGCTTAAAGAAGGTAGAAGGGGTGGTTTCAGTTTCCTGTAATATTAACCGGGAAAGGACGAATGTCATTCTGGGTGAGAAGATGATAAACCTGTTTGGGCCGGGGTATATAACTGACCGGATTGGCGAGGTAAGCTACAGGATTTCGCCGCAGTCGTTTTATCAGGTGAATCCATTGCAGACAGAAAAGCTGTACCAGACGGCGCTGGAATATGCTGGGCTTACAGGAGAAGAAACGGTCTGGGACTTGTACTGTGGGATTGGGACCATTTCTTTGTTTCTGGCGCAGAAGGCGAAAAAAGTCTACGGGGTGGAAATTATCCCGGCAGCAGTTGCGGATGCACAGGAGAATGCACGAATAAATGGGATTGTAAATGCAGAGTTTTACACGGGAAGGGCAGAGGTGGTACTGCCGGAGCAGTATGAGAAAAATGGGATAAGTGCCGATGTTATTGTCGTCGATCCGCCAAGGAAGGGCTGTGATAAGGCTTGCCTGGATACAATAGTGGAGATGGCACCGGAAAAAGTGGTGTATATTAGCTGCGATTCGGCGACACTGGCCAGGGATGTGAAGTATTTGAGGGAGAGAGGGTATCAGGTAAAACGGGTTAGGGGTGTGGATCAATTTGGACATTGTGTGCATGTGGAGTGTGTCGTATTGATGTCAAGAGTGAAGGAATAAGTAATCCGCAAAAGCTTGAAATTAAAGGATTCCTAGGATATTGCCCTGAATTGGGTAATATCCAGGAATCCTTTTTGTTGCCGTTTAAACAAGGTTGACAACTGCAAAAGCACAGGTGGAAGCTACAGAATCGTTTTTTGCTTTATTAAGTGTATACCCTCAATGAACTGGGGCGTGTATGCCTTTGTCCACTGAGGGGAGGATTGTTTGAAAACAGCGGCTGCAGAATGTGCGAGTGATCAGGCTTATTGGAAGGTATCTGCATGAACGAGAAACTGTAATTCAATATCAATAAATAACATTTAACTTCATTGAAATAATCAAGGAAAAGTGATACTATGGATCATGGTGGAGTTTAATTGGATTTTTGAACATAAGGAGAACCTATGGGCACAATCAGAAATGAGAGATATATCAGCCTGGATGAAGCCGCTGAGTATCTTAATATTAAGCCGGTTACTCTTCGCAGCTGGATCAGAAACCCCAAGAATGAAGTTCCAGCGCATAAAATTGGGAAATTCTGGAAGTTCAAATATTCCGAGATAGATGAATAGGTTAACAGCGGAAAGAACGCAATCGAAGATTGAAGTCCTTTTTATGAGACTGTACTTTTGCTATATTGAAAGTGACAGATTATAATATGTGGTCACAGGCCGCCTGAAAGAAGAGGTAATGGTAAATGGCAAAAAAGACAAATGCAAACATTGGCTTTGAAAAACAACTGTGGGATGCGGCTTGCGTTTTGTGGGGATATATCCCGGCAGCGGAATACAGAAAGGTAATTATTGGGCTTATCTTTCTGCGTTACATATCCGCAGCCTTTGATAAAAGATATCAGGAACTCGTGGATGAAGGCGAAGGTTTCGAGGACGACCGTGACGCCTATATGATGGAGAATGTTTTCTTCGTGCCGGAGGAGACAAGGTGGAGTACCATCGCTGCCGCTGCGCATACACCGGAAATTGGCACGATTATCGATAATGCTATGAGAGCCATCGAAGCTGAGAATAAGACGCTGAAGAATGTCCTTCCGAAGAACTACGCCAACCCCGATCTTGATAAACGGGTGTTGGGTGATGTTGTGGACATCTTCACAAACAACATTGACATGAGCAACATCAAAGAGAGCGAAGACCTCCTCGGTCGTACATACGAATACTGTATTGCACAGTTTGCGGAGAAGGAAGGCGTTGGCGGTGGCGAATTCTATACGCCGTCCAGCGTGGTTCAAACGCTCGTTTCCATCCTCCGCCCGTTTAACAACTGCCGCATGTATGACTGCTGCTGCGGTTCCGGTGGCATGTTCGTGCAGAGCGCAAAATTCATCCAGGCGCATTCCGGCAATCGCGGAGCAATCTCCGTATATGGGCAGGAGGCAAATGCAGACACCTGGAAGATGGCTAAAATGAACATGGCTATCCGAGGGATAGACGCCGACTTCGGTCCCTATCAGGCGGATACCTTTACGAATGACTTGCACCCGACGCTGAAGGCAGATTTCATCCTTGCGAATCCGCCCTTCAACTATCATCCATGGAATCAGGAGAAGTTGTTAGAGGATGTACGCTGGAAGTATGGTATCCCACCTGCGGGCAATGCCAATTACGCATGGATTCAGCATATGATCCATCATCTCGCACCGAGCGGAAAAATCGGTCTGGTGCTTGCAAACGGAGCCCTTTCCACGCAGTCCAGCGGCGAAGGTGAAATCCGCAAAAAGATTATAGAGGACGATTTGATTGAAGGCATCATCGCTATGCCAACGCAGCTTTTCTACAGCGTTACCATCCCGGTTACTCTGTGGTTCATTACAAAGGGCAAGAAGCAGAAAGGTAAGATGCTCTTTATCGACGCCCGTAAGATGGGCCACATGGTCGACAGGAAGCACAGGGATTTCTCCGATGGGGATATTCAGAAACTGGCGGATACCTTTGAGGCGTTCCAGAATGGAACGCTTGAGGATGTAAAGGGTTTCTGCTCCATAGCTACCTTGCAGGACATTGCAAAGCAGGATTATATTCTGACGCCGGGACGCTATGTGGGCATCGAGGAGCAGGAAGATGACGGTGAGCCTTTTGAAGAGAAAATGGCACGGCTGACGTCGGAACTATCTGATATGTTCGCCAAATCTCATGAACTGGAGAGCGAGATCAGAAGAAAGTTAGGAGCGATTGGGTATGAAATATAATCTTTCGGATATATGTGAATACGCCAAGGGCAAAGTCGAGGTTGCTATTCTGGATGAAGATACCTATGTATCCACGGAAAATATGATGCCCAATAAAGGGGGTATAACAATCGCATCTTCTTTGCCAACCATAGCGCAGACACAGGTGTTTCTTGCTGGCGATATCTTGGTGTCGAATATCAGACCATACTTCAAGAAGATATGGTTTGCCAAGTTCGATGGAGGCTGCTCTAACGATGTTCTTGTGTTTAGAGCAAAGGACGGAGTGAGCAAGCGGTTTCTATACTATGTGCTTGCGGATGATACATTTTTCGATTACTCGATGGCAACCTCGAAAGGCACAAAGATGCCCCGTGGGGATAAAGCCGCCATTATGAAATATGTGGTACCTGATTTTACATACGAGGAACAAGAAAAAATCGCAGAAATACTTGAGGTGTTTGACAGAAAAATACAGCTTAATACAGAAATAAA
>CAJUDX010000003.1:0-18617 GCA_910584785.1 uncultured Lachnospiraceae bacterium
CTTCATATAAAATCCCATCAGGAAAAAGAAAACCGCTTTCTTTATACCAATTACTTTTATATAATTTACATACTGAGATCATAGGAATTTTAAGGAGTTCTTTTTCTTTCGCGGCACAATGCATTCCTCTATATCCTCCATTTATTTCCTGCATCGTGTTAATATCACCATTTTCATTTGCTGTCAATAAATTAAATGATAAGATGTCGCATTCTTTATCCAGAAGATATTTTTCAATTTCTTTTAGACAATTTTTTCGAATATAATCATCACTGTCCACATACATAAAATAATCACCATTTACAAATTCAACTCCTTTATTTCTTGCAGCAGCAAGTCCTTTGTTCTCTTGAGAAACAAAATAAATTTCCGAATAAACAGTTGCCATTTTTCTTACAATTGCTTCTGTGGAATCAGTTGAGCCATCATTTACAACAATAATTTGAAGATTACTATAATTCTGTTCTAATATAGATTTTATACATCTTTCAATATATTTTTCTGTATTATACGCTGGAATTACAATACTAAATCTTATTTTTTCCATAATTAGTCCTTCTCCTTAATAAAATTGTTAAAAAGAAAAAAAGAGTTCCCCTTATCGAAACTCCTTTAAATCCTATCCTTATACACCTTAACGCATCAAAAAAACCATAAGATTGTATTAATACATTTAGATTACAAATTTGTTTTTCATTATATCTCTTGGCTAACTCATCATATAAATTTATCCACATTTGAAATTTATTATTCACATAATCATTTGATAATGGACCCTCAATTAATGCTTTAACTCTTCCTTTAAATGTTCCTGACGAAGAACGTGCAGTTACATTTTCTTCATGTAGTCTATGTTTTAACATTGGTTGCTCAAGATAAATTATAGATGAATCATTTAATGTAGCTAACAAAGCAATCCAGTAATCATGATTTTCAACACATAATGGTATGTTATCGATGATATCAATCATTTTCTTATTTACCATCATTGTACATCCATACATAACATTTTGTGAAATACACCTTTCAAATGAATATTTAACCTTTTTTTCATATATTTTTTTTAAAGTATCGGATTTCCATAAATAAAAGTTAGTAAAAACAAGTGCAGGAAAATTATCATATTTTTTTATCTCTTCCATCGAATTTTTCACTTTATTCATATCCCAGACATCATCTTGATCCGAAAAAAATATATAATCATAAATATCTTTGGCATAATTAAATAAAGACGAAAAATTTGCAACTGCTCCTTTATTCTCTTTAAGAAAACTTATTTTAACAACTCTTTTGTCTTTCTGACAATAATCATTTATTATTTTCATTGAATCATCCGTTGAACCATCATCCTGGATAATCAAATCAAAATTTGCATATGTTTGCTGTAAAATGCTTTCTATTTGTTCTGCCAAAAACTTTTGTCCATTATGAACTGCCATTAATATAGCAGTATTATATTCCATCTTTTCCTCCATTTGTCTTAGTTAAAGATTTTACGATATCCTGACTTATTAACCGATTTCCAATATTTGTTTTTTGCATAAAAACAAGCATTCCGTTTTAGTTCCTTAAGATTACCTTCAGTTAAATTTGCTATTTTTTCAATTTCTTTGCTAAAGTGTGATATGTTCTCTAAATCAATTACAGCTCCGCATTTCTTTTCATCAAAATCTTTCCAAGGCGTAGTATTCGAGATAACGGGAATACAGCCAGCAGCAAGCGCTTCATAAATCACATGCCCAAAGTTTTCTCCTTTTGTTGGGAACAAAAATATATCATAATCTGAAAAAATATTTATAACTTCATTAGAATGAACCTCTCCACAATAATTTACCTCAATACATTTAGGAAGTTTTTTTATTCTCTTTCTGCAATTGTGCCAATAGTCTTTATCTTCTATCGTCCCATATATATCAAAAATAATTTTTTTAGAATACTGATTATTTAAAACTTCGATACAATAATCCAAATTTTTTTTAATACATATTCTTGATAAGAAAATTATTTTCAATTTACTTACATCTGATTTACGCTCATTAATTTTCAATAATTGTTTATCAAAATCAATATTACGCGGCAAGTCCTCAGCAACAATGTAGTTTATTATACCCTCTTCTCCAATCCAATGTTTTGCATCTCTAATTTCCAAACAAGACGAAAATGACCATGTGATTTTTTTAAAAAATCCCAGTAATTTAAAAACCATAAAAAAAATAACTTTCTTAAATCTTTTGTTTTTCATAGCCCCTTCCGAGAAAACTCCCATTGGTGCCACGAAAATTTTCTTATCCTTATTTTGTAAATACCTATGTATAATTAACAACATTATTGTATTTTTTTCAAATAATCCACAAGAATATATGATATCAAATTTTTTATATAACTTTTTTAATTTTTTTCCACAATATTCATTTGATGGCATATACATTATTCTAGCATTATCATCTTTAATCCATTGCTTAATTTCAATATTTTCATATGGCATTTTTATTCCCAAATCATGATTTTGCGTATAAATATAAAATGATGCTTCATCAGCAAAAGTATCAACAAGGTTTTTTATTGTTTGCTGAGGTCCTCCCGATCTATATCCTGGAAAATAATATGGAACTAGAATCAATATCTTTTTCATTATTTTCTCCAACTCATTTTATTAATAATCCCTACATAACTTTGAATTATTTTAACTACTTTTATGGATACATTTATATCTGAATATGCCAAAACATTACTTGCATTATCACTATCGTTATATAGATTGACAGCAAAATCCACTGCTTGAAGAATTTGTTCTGATATGATATTTCCTATAACAAACACTCCATTTTCCATGGCTTCTGGTCTTTCTGTTGAAGTTCTAATAGAAACTGCAGGAAATTTAAAATATGCACTTTCCTCTGGCACAGTACCGCTATCTGATACCACACAAAACGCATTTTTCTGCAATTTGTTGTAATCAAAAAAGCCTAGCGGCTGATGCTGAATCACCCTATCATTAAATTTAAAATTTCGAATTTCAATATACTTTTTACTTCTTGGGTGGCATGAATAAAGTACAGGCATATGATAAGTTTTTGCCATAGTATTAACTGCATTCATAAGAGAAAAAAAATTACTTTCAATATCAATATTTTCCTCCCGATGTGCAGAAAGCAAAATATATTTTCCTGATTCTAACCCAAGTTCTTCAAGAATATTACTTTTATTAATGTTTTCAATATTTTGACTTAATACCTCAGCCATCGGTGAACCAACAACAAACGTATATTCCGGTTTTACACCCGTATCTAAAATATACCTTCTTGCATTTTCTGAATAACACAGATTTATATCACTGGTAACATCAACAATCCTTCGAATTACCTCTTCCGGCAGATTTTCGTCTTTACATCGATTTCCTGCTTCCATATGAAACACAGGAATTTTCAATCGCTTAGCGGATAAAACAGAAAGACATGAATTTGTATCACCAAGAACAATTATCGCATCTGGTTTTACTTCTGCCATTAACTCATATGACTTCGTAATCACATTACCCATTACCTGTCCTACATTTTCCCCGGCTACGCCCAAGTAATAATCCGGCTCTCTGAGTCCTAATTCCTTAAAAAAAACTTCATTCAATGTATAGTCGTAATTTTGTCCTGTATGGACAAGTATATGTTCAAAGTATTGATCACATTTTTTAATTATCTCTGACATCTTAATAATTTCAGGTCTGGTTCCAACAATAGTCATTAATCGTAATTTTCTTACTGTTTCCATTGCATATCTCCTTGAATCATTTTACAATTCATAATACGGATATAGTTCCTTATGTTCCCTCATCCATTCCCCCAGCTCCTTTATCATAACTTCATATCCCGGAATTTCATATTCAAAGCCATCATATCTTGTCCTTACTAATGACTTATCTGCAATCCATTTATCGCTTGGAACTATTTCAATCCTTTTTTTTCGAATATACTTATTACATAAAGTCAATAATTCATACTTACTTATTGATTCCTTGGGAACCGCATGATACAAACCATATGCTTTTTTAATCGCTGCCGCTTCCATTGTCTTAGCAAGCTGTAAGGTAGTTTGTCCTGTCCAAATTGCTTTTGTAAAACCACTGATTTCACTATTCTGCTGCATAAACCAATTAAGTAATCCAATACCATTACGTTTAATATCTGGACCAACAATAGAATTTCTAAAGGTAATATTTTTATTATCGTCTAATTCTCCCATTGCTTTTGTACGATCATAAAATAATCTGCCATCAGGAATAGCTTGTTCCGTATATTTTCCTTTCTTGCCTGAAAACACACAATCCGTACTCATATGAATAATTTGTATAGTTGTCCCTTCTGTAATATCTGCCAAATAATGGGGCAGATATCCATTGAAAAGTACAGCTTTTGCATGCTGTTTTTCTGCAAATTGATTTAAGATACCAACGCAATTAATCACAGCATCATAACTTCCACCCCAAATTGTCTTTTTCAGTAATTTAAAATCTGCTGCATCTCCAACTACAGTATGTACAAATCTGGACTTTTCCCTTGCATATCCAACCACAATATGACCTTGTTCTTTCATGTAAATTGAAATAACATGACCAGCCATCCCATTACATCCAATGATAAGAAATTTCATTTTATTTCCCTTTATTTGCTAATTTTTGCTGTATATAATCCAATTCCAGTAGTTTTTGTTTAACTTGTTCAACATTAAGCAATTGAGTATTATTACTATTAAATTCAGTTAATGGATTTCTTTCAATGTTTCCCTTAGTAAAATACTTATCATAATTTAAATCACGTTTATCACAGGGTACTCGATAAAAGTCACCCATATCAATTGCATTTGCACATTCTTCATTCGTCAATAATGTTTCATACAATTTTTCACCATGACGAATACCAATAACCTTAATCTCATGTCCCGGATGAAATAACTCTATCGTCGCTTTTGCCAGAACTTCAATCGTACAAGCTGGTGCTTTTTGCACAAGTATATCTCCGCTATTACCATATTTAAAAGCAAACATTACAAGACTTACTGCCTCTGGAAGGCTCATAATAAAACGTGTCATCTTAGGTTCAGTAATAGTAATTGATTTGCCTTCCCGAATTTGTTCTATCCAGAGAGGAACAACAGAACCTCTGGAACAAAGAACATTTCCATAACGGGTACAACATATTTTCATACGTTCTTTTGCCACCTGTCTTGATTTAGCTACTGCTACTCTTTCTTCAAGAGCTTTTGTAACCCCCATTGCATTTACAGGATATGCCGCTTTATCTGTTGAAAGACAAATAACCTTTTTAACACCCGTCTGCATTGCAGCAGTAAGTACATTATCTGTTCCTATTACATTTGTCCTGACAGCCTCCATAGGAAAAAATTCACATGAAGGTACTTGTTTTAATGCGGCTGCATGAAAAATATAATCAACACCCTGCATCGCATTTTTTACTGATGGAAGCTCCCTCACATCTCCAAGATAAAATTTAATTTTATCCGCATACTTTGGAAACCTGGCTTGATAATCGTGCCTCATATCATCCTGCTTTTTTTCATCTCTTGAAAAAATACGAATTTCACTAATATCACTTTTAAGAAATCCACTCAGAACTGTATTTCCAAATGAACCAGTACCTCCAGTAATCATTAAGGTTTTTCCATTAAATTCAGACATCTCTTTTTCTCCTGCTTTCAACAAGTTCATCCATTTTTCTTCCAAATCATTGATTTTATATCTGTCATTCTTTTAAGCATTCAAGATAATAATCATTTTATCATATTATTTTCCTTGAAATATTTCTTCTAAACGATCAAGCAATTGATATTTATTAAAATTTTTATAAGAATACATTAATGCATTTTTTCCATATTGTTTTAAATCCGCGTCGGATATTATTATCATTTTTTCTATATTTTTCACAAACCCATTCACATCCTCTGCATCACTAACAAGTCCTGCCTTCGCTTCTCGAATAATTCTCTGTACTTCTCCATCAGCAGAAACAAGAATCGGTTTTCCACAAGCCATGCAAGACTGAGTTTTCGCTGGTATTGTAATAGCAAATACCTCATTTTTAGCAAGTGTTATTAATAACGCATCCGCTTGTGAAAGAAACTTCACAACTTCTTCCTGCGGCTGATGCGGAGTAAACTGAAAATATTTTTCCAGATTTTCAGCTTTAATTATTTCTTTTAATTTAAAAAGATAACGCCCATCTCCAATAATATGAAATCTGACATTTAAGTTTTTTGTTCTCAAAATTCTGGCTGCTTCCACAAGAATATTCAAACCCTGTGCATAACCTACATTCCCTGCAAATACCAAATAAAGCTGAGTATCCTCTGGGTGTTTTGTAAATTTCATCGGCTTATAAATGTCTTCCGCATATTGTGGCCAATATTCAATTTTTAGTTTATCAACTTTGCGCCTTCGGATTGGCTCTATAAAACTCCTTGAACTAGTTAAAATTTTATCACTATTATGGTAAATATAATCCACAATTATCTGAAGAATACCTATTATCATTTTGTTATGTATACCTGTGGTATATTTTACATTTTCCGGCCATAAATCTGTTACATAAATATAGTGTGGAATATGATGCTTTTTTGCATACCACACCCCAACCATTCCCTGTGTCATAGGAGAAACCTCATAAGTAAACACAAGATCTGCATGAACGTCTACCAGACATTTCCAAATAAATCCTGATAGCATAAAGGACAAATAATTAATAACCAGCCTTACAGAATTAGAACCTCTGGCAATAAGAGGAATACGAATAATATAAATACCATTCCACTTTTCATATCTGCGATGTCGATAATCATATCCCTCATAAAACTTTCCCAACGGATAATTAGGAATTCCTGTAAGGACAATAACTTTGTATCCTTTCTTTACTAATTCAGTTGCAATATCATTAATTCGAAAATTTTCCGGTTTAAAATATTGGCTAATTATCAGTATTCTTTTCTTTTTCATTTTAATCCCTTTGCTATTTATTTTTATTCTAGTTTTTAATAATATAATTTTTTCCCTTCTCTGATTTATGGATACTTTCTTTTAAGCCAATAATTCTATAGTCAATCCCTTCATATTCGGACATTTCCTGCTCATAGCAATAATTTCCAAATGCCTTATTTGCTAATTTTCCTATTTTCCCCGGAAATTTACTTGCCATATAAACCAAAGGATTAATGGCTGAAAATTGAGTTATAGATTTTCCATTTTCTTCACGAATATATCGAATTATTTCTATTGTACTTGACCATTCACTATTTTGCGGCATTAAGACTACAGCATTTCTTTCAAAGTTCTTAATTAACATAAGCTGACATAAAAATTCGCAAAAATTTTCAATATAAATCATGGAATGTTCGTTTGTTATGTCGGGAAATATGGGCATTTTTTTAGCCAGCTTAACAAGAATTGGATAATTTCCCTTTGAACCATTTCCATAAATAATTGGTGGTCTAAGTACAATAACTTTAAAATGTTCATCTGCCAATGTTCTGATTTTAACATCTGCCTGAAGCTTGGAATCTCCATAAAAATTTGCAGGTTTAGGCACAGTAGCAAGATTTATATACTTTCTTTTCCCATAAGATTCAGCATCACCATAAACAATCATAGAAGACATAAAAATAAATTTTTTTACCCCATCCAATTTAGCTTTTTCAGCAACTTCAACTGCAAGATCGGTGTTTATCTTATAATATTTTTCCTTATTGTTATCCGAAATATTATCTATATCAGCATGGGCAATTCCAGCCACATGAAAAACAAAATCAAATTGAGAAAAATCCTTTTTTCTCCATGAATTATTAAGCATATTGATTACATCAATTTCAAAATTATATCCATATTGACTCATAGCATATTGCCTAAAAGCATCGCCTATGTAGGAATCTGATCCTGTAATAAGTATTTTTACTTTTTTAGTATAATCAACCTCAACAGGCTGCCCAAATCCAATGTAACCAATTAATTCTTCGTTTGTCTTTTCTTTTGTATATTGACGACCTATTTTATGAATTTCCCCAGTTCCTCCTTCAACAACTCCATCATGTTGCAAAACAGATATGATAGTGCCAAATAAGCATTGCATATCGAATTTAAAGCTTCTGTTTATCATATATTCTCCATCAAGCTTTGCCTTAACAGGAATATCTAATTCATCGCGTCCATTAATTTGTGCCCACCCTGTTAAACCAGGTGCTATATCATTAGCACCATATTTTTCTCTCTCTTCAATTAAATCTGTTTGATTCCAAAGTGCCGGACGAGGTCCAACAATACTCATATTGCCTATAAAAATATCCCATATTTGCGGTAATTCATCTAAGCTATATTTTCTTAAAAATCTACCCGTCTTTGTTATATATTGTTCTGGATTTTTTAATTGATGTGTTGGTACATCATGAGGTGTATTCATTTTCATTGTTCTAAATTTATGCAATTTAAAAAATTCTTTATTTTTTCCAACGCGTTTTTGTGTAAACAAAATTGGTCCTGGATCGTCAAAATAAATTGCAAAAGATATTAAGATATAAACAGGGGAAAGTATAACAAGTCCGATAAAAGACAAAAATTTATCCATTATCCGTTTATAATATTTATCATATGCCGTCGTTAATTGAATAACGGTCGGCTTGCCTGCTCCTATATACTTATCTTTTCTTAAATCCTCATCTTTTTGCTGCTCATTTATCTTCTTTTTCGCAATCAAAGAAAGTAAACTAAAACTAGTTCCTAATATAACACAGCATTTAATAAATACTTTTTTATGTTTGTTCCAATCCATGTCCATGTAAAAACTCCTTTATTGCTTTTATTTCTATTCCTGTGTTAAAACTTGAAATTAGTTTTTATCTTTCTAAACACTTTTCGGCCTATACGTCGGCACCACCTCCCTCACCACATCCCTAATCGCCTCCGAATCCATATTCGCCACCTCATACAGCCTGTCCAACTGTTTAGAGAACTCCTCCATATCAAATTCTATCGGCTTCCCAATATGTATCAGCTTATTCGGCGTATCCTGCATCCCCTCTTCATCCAGCAAAAGCTCCTCATATAACTTCTCCCCCGGTCTCAGCCCTGTAAAGGTAATGGCAATATCCTCTTCTGGCTCATACCCCGAAAGCCTTATCAGATTCTTCGCCAAATCCAATATCTTCACCGGCTCCCCCATATCCAGCACAAAAATCTCCCCGCCTTTCGCATAAGCTCCCGCCTGCAGCACCAAAGAAACCGCCTCCGGTATCGTCATAAAGTACCGAATAATGTCTGGATGCGTCACTGTCACCGGCCCGCCCTGGGCAATCTGCTTCTTAAATAAGGGAATCACCGACCCGTTACTCCCCAGCACATTCCCAAACCGCACCGCCACAAAATCCGTCCTCGATTTGGCATTCATCATCTGAATCACCATCTCGCACATCCGCTTCGACGCCCCCATAATATTTGTCGGATTCACCGCTTTATCGGTGGAAATCAAAACAAACCTCTTCACCCCATACTTATCCGCCGCCTTCGCCGTCTTATACGTACCAAAGACATTATTCTTAATTGCCTCATTCGGACTGTCCTCCATTAACGGCACATGCTTATGTGCCGCCGCATGGTACACAATCTCCGGCCTGTACTTTGCAAATACCGTTTCCATCCGATGCGTATTCCTCACCGACCCAATCAGCACCACAAGATTCAGGCTGGGAAACTTATCCTTCAATTCCTGCTGTAAGTCATAAGCATTATTTTCATATACATCAAACACAATAAGCTGCCTGGGCTGATGCCCTGCAATCTGTCTGCACAATTCACTCCCAATCGACCCGCCGCCCCCAGTTACCAGCACCACCTTCCCGCGAACATAGTCCAAAATCTCATCCATATTCACCTGCACTGGCTCCCGGCCCAACAAATCTTCAATCTCCACCTCCCGCAGTTTCCCCACGCTCACTTCCCCATTTAACAGCTGATAAATCCCTGGTAGAATCTTCACTTTACAGCCTGTTTCCCGGCAAATCTCGATAATCTCCTTCCTGTCCTTCGCCGGCGCTGACGGCATGGCAATATAAATCTCATCCACCCCATACTTTTCCACCAGTTTAGAAATATCCCCCCTTGTACCTGCAATGGGTACTCCATTTAAGAACTTCCCTACTTTATTCTTATCATCATCCACAAAGCAAACCACATGCCCCTGCGCATACTGGCTGGTCGTCATTTCCTTTAAAATCACAGCCCCGCTCGTCCCGGCCCCTGCTATCAGCACCTGACAGCCCTCCTTCTGCTTTCTTCCGGGCAATTTCACCGTCGTTAATATCCGATAAGATAATCGCACCAAGCCTTCCCCTGTGCACATTGCCACAAAAGAAAGTACAAAATAGCTTCTTGGCACCTTCAGTTCCAACAGCATCATCCCGGCAATTTGCAACAGAGATGACAGTCCGCAGGCTCCCACAATACGTCCGGTCTCCTGAAGCCCCGCCACACTCCACATCGTGGCATACATCCGCAAAAGAAAAAAGACAGCTATTGTAGCCACCACATACACCGGCAGATACGCGAGCACTGCTCTGGCATATTCCGCAGGAATTTTTCCAATATTCATATCAAACCGAATAAACAGCCCAAAAAAAGAAGCCAGACAAATCATACCTATATCCACCAGCATCAGTACCAGCATCCTGACTCGTTTATTTCCGGGAAGGTATCTCTCTAACCGATTACTACTCATCCTATGCCATCTCCTTCGCCGGAATTTTCATCATATCTGTAATTTCCATTTTTTCTTCTGTACCTTTCGCTGCATTTCCTGCCTCACTTCCCGTTAACATCACCCGATTATCATCTTCTTTCAGCATAATTCCCAGCACAAGCATCTTCTCCTCCCCCCACAACCTGCATCGAACCATAGCATATCGTTTTTTAAACTGAATCCGCTCAATCTGTCCCTGACAGACCTTTAATGGCTCCGACAGCCCACACACCATGCCTTCTTCATCCTTCTGCACATAAGAAAGCTTCACCACATGTTCTTCCCCGGATATTCTTTCCAGAAACCGTGCATCCTCAGGCATCATTGGCAATATACTCAAACCACTGCGCCCCATTAACCTGGAAATGCCCGCAGCCAACTCTCTTCTGCGGGAAATCCTACCTATTTCCTCGCCCTCACAGGTAAGAAAAACACATCCGGGAAACAGCAGTTCTCTATGGACAATGCTCCTCTGCTGCTTTCTCCAGATGCGTTCCTGATAGATAACAAAACATTCTTTAAAAAGATAAGACGCAACCGTTCTTCGGATTTCCTTCACCAAATCCTCTTCCTGTCCCACCCATGTTTTAATCAAATACCACAACACGGGCATTCCCTCCTCTCCAGGTATAAGTTTAAAATCCGTCCTTTTCTTTCTCAACTTTATCTTGGCCTCTCCCTTTTATCTTCCCAGTCCATCCCAAACTTTCCGGGAAGCAAACCGGCGCTTCGATCTTCCCATACCTTATCTCCTGGTATATATCTTCCTTTAAAACAATCCCTAAAAGCACATCCTTTTCCTTTCCCAAAAGCTTAATCCGCACAATTGCATATCGCTTGCCAAACCGGCAATAGACCATCTCCCTCACACAAAAACGCAGTGGCCCGGACACTTGAAGAATCTTTCCATTCCCATCAGTTTCCAGATAAGAAAGCCCAATCACATGACGATCATCCATTATCTTCTGTAAAAATTCTGTTTCCTCCAAATCAAGGGAAAGAAAAAACGATTCTTCATCCGCTATCATCTTTGTCATGGCTGGAAGTTTTTTCAGACAAAAAAATAAAGCCTCCGGCTCCCTGGATGTAATAAACACATACCCGGGAAAGGCTCTTTTCACATGAATAAAATTTTGCTGCTGCCTCCGCCAAAGCTGCTCATGGTAAATGACAAAGCATTCCCCATAGAATTTGCCCGGAATCATTCGCTGAATCATTTCCACCAGCTTTTCTTCTCCTCCGGTTTTCGTCTGCAGCACATACCAATGCGTCATTTTTTCACCAATTTCCAAACTATTGTCCATTCCTCACAATCCTTTATTTCCGCCTGCTTACCTGCAAAAAAGGGTAGGCTTCGCCATATCCGGCATTTTTCGTCAAGTTTAATGCCGAACCTTTCTCCTATGCTGAAAAACCGCCAGCTGCATCATTCTCCATTATGCAGCCGACCACAGCCATAATAACCCCTTTCTAGGGAATGCAGCCTCAAGGCTCACTCTTCCCCTTCCCGGTTTTGTATTCCTTAGCCAAACCAAATAAATTGCCCAGTGTAACATAATTGGGAATTGTGTTACACTCAATTTTACGAAAAACATAGTAATTATCAGGATTTATTCCCCAACATGACATGATACAAAAACATGCATAAATATGTGATTTCTAACTTGAATTGCTGTCAAAAATGACCATTGATAAAGAAACAAAGACATTTGCCAAAAAGATTTTAAGAAAAATTCCCCTGTTTTACTAGAAATTCTTAATTCTTTCTTCATAAAACAGCTTGCAAGATAAAAAGAATAATGCTATCATAACAAAGAAGCTTGGAGTGTAACACAATTCCCAATTATGTTACACTCCAAGCCGTTTTAACGCATATTTTAATCATATTTTTATTCTTTTATGCATTTATACATCTACTCCTCCACCTCATATGCATACAAAACCGTCCTCGCGTCAGGAAATTCATAACTGCAGGTAATCAGAGAATACAGCCGGTTTACCGGCCCCGGCGATTCTGCTCTGGTGACAGCACCTGCAGTCATTTTCCTTACATAATCATCCAGGGCCCTGCCGGAATAAAAACGGGTTCTCCGGCGTATGCCGTCCGCCGAAGTGTATAGGGCAGCCAAAGCCTTTAAATGAATCTCTTTTTCCGGCGTATAAATATAAATATCCTGGTGTTTATCAAAAAAATCCTGCTCCTTGTAAAAAACAACATCCTTAAACATCGTACCATTTTTCATGTGATGTCCATAAAGAATATTATGAAGGCTGGAAAAATCGGCTTCATCCTCAACATCCAGATAAATTGCCCCCGCCACACTGTCATTTCCCTCAATATCCGTGTGCAGATACTGTTCATTATCCCTTCCCTGAAGAACAGGATAGTCAATGCGGGTGTCCGGTATCCTAATCCAGGCAACGACGTCCTGATTAATTGCCCATAATTCCTCAAAATCAATCGGTGAAACATAGGGTTCGGTCTCTTCCTCCGTTTCCAGCTCATTTTCCCTTTCACTTTCCGACTCCGATGCCGCAATCTCCAACACCTGGCTTTCCTCTGCTCCTGTCGGCGCAGGCTCATCTTCTGCCCCATCGCCCACCGCCTCTGCATGTTCACTTGCTGCCTTCTCCTTCTTTCTGACATCCGCAAGCAGCAGGCTTCCCAAGGCAAAAACAACAACTGCCAGCAAAAGAAAAAATAAAATCTTTCCCTTTTTTCTCTCCATTTTCCGCACTATCCGCGTTACTGTTCACACGTTCACAGCAACCTATCCTTCCCTTTTTGGTTAATTATAGTGCCAAGTTCTGTAAATTTCAAGGCAAAAAAAACAAAAAAGAAAACAAAAGAAAATCACAAAAAGGAAACGGACAAAAAAGGAAATCGATAAAAAAGACAGCCGCAAAAGCCCACTGCAGCTGTCCTCTTCTTAGATCAATCTGAAACTTACTCAAATTACTCTAATCCCTTTATAAAATAACTCATTTCCCCTTATTACTTCTCCGGTTTAACCGGTATTCTAATCCAAATACTCCTTCATCCACCTCCTCAATAATTCTCTTGACTCTTCCTCACCCATTGCCGACTTTCCCATGCTCAGATTCTGAAGATAATCAAAAATGGCATCCGACACCTCCGGTATCTCAAATTCAAAAATTCTGAACTGGTCATTAATGCAATACTGCATGTACAGTTTTCCATCTTGGTGCGCCACCGTTTCCCAGCGGTAATCCAGAGGAAATACTTTTTCGTCTAAAAAGCACACATGATACCAGCCTTCTTCCATTGCCCGGAAAATCTGTTCCAAAAGATACTTTCTATCCTTCTTATCTAATGGTGATACAAAAAAAATCGTCGGATACTCTTTAAAAACCCCTGTCTGAATAAAATCCAGAACATAGCGCGCATTCATTAAAATAAAAATGTCGCCTTTTTTCTTCACCTCATAAAGCTCGGCAGTATAACAAGCCATTCCCTCCAGCAAATCCGTATAACCAGGAATCGCCGGATTCAAATACTTCTGTATCAGCTCTCTTTTCCAAAACTGCAGGCTGCACAAACCGCTGCTGACCTCAATCGTTTTTCTAAAATCATAATCCTTTGTATAATCCATCCCCCAAGACAACCGCTT
Organism: uncultured Lachnospiraceae bacterium; assembly: GCA_910584785.1. GTDB lineage: Bacteria > Bacillota > Clostridia > Lachnospirales > Lachnospiraceae > Caccovicinus. The sequence goes on from CAJUDX010000003.1 coordinate 14,417, forward strand.
GTCCAGCCCAGTCTTACTTTTCATTAACGGATAACACAGCTGCATCATCCTTTCAAATGTTTCCTGGAAAAACGGATAGATTTCCGGGTCCCGGTGAACAATCGCAGTTTTCCCATCCACTGCTATCTGTACAGCAAAACCTCCTGCAATAATAAAATAGGGCAGAAGATTCATCATCCCATAGTGCTCTGTCGGAATGCCATAATAATAAAATGGACAGTATGCACCAAGCGCCACCCCGCAGCGCATTACGGTCTTTACCATCTCCAGCGCATCCCATTCCCCAGGCGCAGAATTGCTATTCAGACAAATAATATGCCTGATTGTCGAACGCCCGGCTAAGGTATAAATTGCATTTATTGTATAAAGAAAAACCGTGCAGGCTGGCTGCAGAAAAAGTGAGATATCCTCTCCCTTCCCAATCGCATTTTGCAAAATACGATTGATTCCCTTCTGCACTTCCACCTCTCCGCAAAGCATCCGGCTTCCCCAGCCATCAGAAAACAGTTCTCCATCCAGACTAAACTCTCCTGCACCTTTAAGAAATGTCCTGTAGCTCCTCGATTCCTCCAGAGTTAAAAGCGAGTCGAACAGCTCCTTCACCTTTTCTCTCTGATAGTATTTCTCCTCACCTATCTGCGTCACTTCAAATGCCTGTATCGCCTTTAACCTCTCCTCCGGCGTCAGGCGAAGCTCCGCAAGAATGTTTTCAAAAAGCTCCTGATTCTGCAGTGAACGTTTTCCCCGTATATACTGATACATCGTCGAACGGTCAATCCGGCATTTTTTCGCCAGTTCAGCAATATTCTGTCCCTTTTTCTTTACAAAATAATCCAAACATTCTGATAAAATAGACATCCCGCCCTCCCCACATTAAAACATTCTTCTCGCTCACTTTATTATTGTAGCACGAAAAAATCAGGGAAACAACCTGTGGCAATCTTTGTGGCAAACCTTTTCCTTTTTCCTGTGCTGCCAGGCAAACAAAAAAGTAGCTGCCAGACATAAAAGTTCAGATAAGGAAGCTGCCCACCATATCCCTTCTCCGCCCCACAAAAAAATGCTAACGATTAACGCAGCAGCTAAGGTAAAGAATCCACGGCCCACAGAAATAACAAATGACGCCACCGGCGCCTCCACCGAAGTAAAATATCCTGCAAAAATAATGTTTATACCAGAGAATAAAAAGGAAAGACTGAAAATCTTCATCACCTGGACGGATTCTGCATACAGGGTCGATTTTTCCAGAGGTATAAACAAAGAAACCATCCAGTCCGCCCCAAGAAAAGCAAAGCCTATGGCAATACCCGACATCACTCCCCCGGAAAGCAAAGCATAGCTTAACAGCTGTTGACAAGCCGATTTCTTTCCTGCACCCAAATAATAGCTAATCATCGGCTGCGCCCCCTGTGCAATTCCAGCCATGCTCATTACTGCGATGGTATTTAAGTAGGCCAAAATCGTATAGCTGACAATCGCTTCCTCTCCCAGACAAGCCATAATGGCATGATTAAATAAAAATGTCGTAATCCCCGCTGACCATTCCGTTAAGCCGGAAGGAATCCCGATTTTCACCGAACGCCAGAAAATATTCCAGTCAAACGAAAAACGAACAAAGGTTAAGGTTGCGCGATGACTAAAAAAATGGGTCAAATAAATAAAGATCAATGCCAGCTGTGAAAGTCCTGTGGCAAATGCCGCACCGCCCACCCCCATTGAAAACGGAAAAACAAATAGGTAGTCCAGCACACAATTCAAAATGCAGCCAAAACTAACGGCAAATAAGGCAAGCCTAGGATGTCCGTCTGTTTTAACCAATACCTCAAACGAATACACTATTAAAAAGCAAATACTAAAGGGGCCTACATGAACCAAATACTCTACCACATAAGGCTTCACTCCTTCCCCTGCTCCCAGAAATTCCGCCAGAGCATCCGGCCAAAGCATAACCACAAGCGTCAGTACCAGAGAAATCACCACCAACACTGCCATAATCTGTGAAAAGGCCTGATTGGCTTCCTTAAATTTTCCCTGCCCCATACGCATTGCTGCAATGGTCGATACTCCCACGGCGAACAGCAGCGAGACCGAAAACAGAAAGTTGACATAGGGCGAGGCCAGATTCACTGCTGAAAGCGCCAGTTCTGACACCCCCTTTGCCACAAAGATTCCATCCACCATCGTATACAATGCAAACACCCACTGTGCTGCCATCGAAGCCAGCATAAAGCGCAAAAAATCCTGTTTTAAATGACTTTCTTTTAACTGCATCAACATTCTCCCTTCGTTACTGTTTACTTTTGTTGCCGTTCACTTTTGTAACTATTCACTTTCGTTTATGGTAATCCCTTTTCTATGTTTTATCTTTTTCTCTTTTCAACAACAATAAACCCTGGTATAATACCAAGGTCAAGAAGAAAATAAAAAAAGTATGAAAAGAAGGAAATAAAGAAAGCATCAAAAATCAAAATAACATGACAAAAGAACTCAAACATAGAAAAACTTTGGAGAAGGATTTTATGGAAAAATTTTACAAAATCGGCGAGTTAGCCCGCCTTTACCATATCAGCACGGATATTCTCCGCTATTACGAGGAGCAAGACCTTCTTCTGCCCCAACGCGCCCAAAATGGCTACCGTCTTTACAGTATTAAAGATATATGGAAATTAAATGTAATCCGCGATTTGCGGAAATTAAATATTCCTATTGAAAAAATCCGCGATTATTTAGCTGAACACAGTGCTGCCTCCACACAAACGCTGCTGGAAAATGAACTTGCCATTATCGAAGCCCAAATCCAGCAGCTAAAACAAATGCAGGACAGCATCCGGCAGAGAATTGCTTCCTGCCAAAGAGCCTATTCCCTGCCCTTAAACCAGTGCTTTCTCCAGGAGTTTCCCAAACGCCCCTGCCATACCATCAGCAAAGGCTACACCGTCGATGAAGAGATGGACCCGCTAATCCAGCAACTGCAAAGCTTTGACCCTGAACATTTATATATCTGGGGCAATGACGGTATTGGCTCCGTTATTGCTCTAAATGCCGCCAAAAATGGTCACTGCCGCCAATATGAAAGTGTTTTCATCCTCCACCCTCAAGGACAATGGGAGATTCCTGCCGGAAAGTATTTATGCCTGGGCTACAGCGGCGACAGTATGCAAAATGCCGTCTTTGTTCCCCAGCTCTTTACCTGGGCCGAAAAACATCGGCTTTCCCCCAAAGGACCTTTGCTGGAGTTTTTGCGAACGGATATCCATATCTCCGGCAAAACTTCGGATCATATTACAGAACTGCAGCTTCGTGTTGAAGCCGAAGCTCCTTAACAGCATGGTTTAATCCAGCTTTTTAACACTAAGCGTAGCATTAACACCGCTGCCAAGGGTTATTCCCACCGCCAAAAGTGCAGAAAGCGCCATATCGATAACATTGCCTGCCGCCAAAGTAACAACTGTACTTCCATTAAACAGAGAACTCGTACCTACTGCCAACGCTCTGGAAATGGTCGCACTTGGAACATCTATTCCATCAACCCTTACAGCAAGAGTAATTGTCGTTGCCACAGCAGCCGTCATCGTCGTTGAATAATTAACTTCATACGTACCTGCTTCTGTCACAGTAATGCTATTTGCTGGTGTGTAAGTCACTGCTTCGGCTGGTAAAGTGCTGGGAAGTGGGATTTGCGTTGTCCCTCCAATGGTCAGATTCAGGGTTTGAGGAGCGGTACTGTATAATCCTCCATAGCTATTTAAACCATTTGCTGGGCCAGTTGGGCCGGTTGGGCCTTCTGCTCCGGTCGCTCCTGTGGCCCCTGCTGGACCCTGTGGGCCAGTCGGGCCGGTTGGGCCTTCTGCTCCGGTCGCTCCTGTGGCCCCTGCCGGGCCGGTTGGGCCTTGCGGACCGGCTGCTCCGGTCGCTCCTGTAGTTCCTGCTGGACCCTGTGGGCCAGTCGGGCCGGTTGGGCCTTCTGCTCCGGTCGCTCCTGTGGCCCCTGCCGGGCCGGTTGGGCCTTGCGGACCGGCTGCTCCGGTCGCTCCTGTAGTTCCTGCTGGACCCTGTGGGCCAGTCGGGCCGGTTGGGCCTTCTGCTCCGGTCGCTCCTGTGGCCCCTGCCGGGCCGGTTGGGCCTTGCGGACCGGCTGCTCCGGTCGCTCCTGTGGCCCCTGCCGGGCCGGTTGGACCTTGCGGGCCGGCTGCCCCGGTGG
>CAJUDX010000003.1:18717-20659 GCA_910584785.1 uncultured Lachnospiraceae bacterium
GCTCCTGTGGCCCCTGCCGGGCCGGTTGGACCTTGCGGGCCGGCTGCCCCGGTGGCTCCGGTAGGACCTATCGGACCTTGCGGACCGGCTGGGCCCTGAGCTCCGGTTGCTCCTGTAGCTCCAGTCGGACCAGTTGGCCCAACAGGGCCCATCGGGCCCATTAACCCCATAGCACCGGTCGGACCAGCAGGACCGATCGGGCCCATTGGACCTGCGGGGCCAGGACAGCCCATGGGCCCCCGTGGTCCGGTTGGTCCCTGGCAGCAGAAATAATTCCCGCTGCAGCACCCTCTGCTGTCTCTATCACACCTGCAGTTTCCCCCGCATGAACTCCCACAGTTATTTCCACAGCCACAATTACTTCCATGATTAAGAAACATACCTATTCCTCCTTATCAATACCGCCTGGCATCTTAGGTTTTAGTTTCCCGATTCATGGCCCGGACAACGACTCCTCTTTCTTTTTGCCCGTTTTTAAGCAATTCAACCACCTGTCTTTAGTCCTTACCACCCGAACAAACGCATAAAATTTTTGGAAGATTTAACCGTTTATTCAGCAGTAACGCTTTGACCTGTTTTCAGGAAATCCTCTTTTCTAAGATGCTTGGCTTACTATATCTTATGAAGAAGAACAAGTTTGGTTCCTTAAAAATCCAGAGTCAAAAGAAATTTGAAATGCCTAATAAAATGACGCAGATTTTCCGCTTCGCTGCTTCCCCATACATTAGATTCACAGCCACAAATTAGACACTGTATCAATATGCAACATCTTCTGTAAATTTGTATACCGACAGGATCGAACAGCCATCTTATTATCACCCAACGGAATCTTTTCTATCTTTTTCGCCCTGCCTTTAAAATAAAGAATATATTTTCCTGTATCCTTATACTTCTCAATTCGCTCAACCAAGGCATAATGCGTAACAGCAGAAACCGGATAGACCTGATAAGCTGCTATGTATTTTATCCGGCTTATCATAGGAGCAGATATCCTCACCGCATACCAGCAATTCTCTCCAAGAAACGTTTCGTTAAACCCTTCTTCTAATGCAGGAACAATAATTGTATCTAAATCGTCCACATCATCAGCCTTCCCATTATCCACTTCAATTTCTTTTTCATCATAAAATGGAGTAAACCGATGAACAACCTCCTGCCCTGCTTTATAAGATTCAAATTCCAAAACTGTAATCTCATCATTTAGTTTGGATAAAACCCGCTCCAATTGTTCTGTATATTCATCAATAAGAATGATAATGGAAATAGGCATTTCATAGAGTACATGATAGAAAAGCTCTGTTTCATCATTAAACTTTGTTCTGGGATTTTGAATATATTTTTTCAGTATTTTTTGTTTTGCCTTATCCTTTGCAATTTCTTCCATCAAAATGCTTTTCAATTTATACTTACTATCATCAAACGCCATAGAGAATTTAAGGAGCTGTTCTGCCACATGACCATATAAATCATGACTCTCCAGTTCGATTTCAATAAAATACAATTTAGGTTCGGTATGGAAGGTTAAATCCAGCCAATAGCCATCTGGTATCGTATTACCAATTTTCTTTTTTATCGGAAAATAAATCGATTCTTCTCCAAAAACAGCATGTTTATTTCTTAGCACTTCCTGTTCAAATTCATTCTCTGTGCTGTACTTATAAGGCTCTAAAATCCCCTGTCCTGTTACTACTTTATACATTTTCCCCCTCCTTACTTTAAAATACATAACCACACCCTATATTATCTAAATCAAACAAAAAACAGCACTCCCATCTCCTGCTGACTTTCATAGGAAAAACAGGAAAGTGCTGTTTCTTTTTTATGTTTTTCAGATATACCAATTAGGGGTTTATCGCTCTTCTTACTCTTTTTCATCCTTTAGGATTTCCTTATTATTGCCAAACGGCATACAGGTATCCTTTAGGATTTCCTTATTATTGCC